>JAEORO010000115.1 GCA_016840855.1 Candidatus Thorarchaeota archaeon
CTTTACTCCAGGCAAGTACTTTCTAAATATGACACTGAATGGAACATACCTGCTATTCTCTTCATTCAGCTTCAGCATCGATGTATCGGGAGTTGTTTCAGCAACAATTCTTACACCAACAAACTTTGCCTCCTTTTCACAGGGAACACCAATTCAGTTCACAGTACTTGTTCAAGATGATCAATTCTTCAACATTACAGGGGCAGATGTCGAACTAGATCTACTAGGAAGTAATTACGCTCTAACAGAAACATCTCTAGGCATCTATACCGTGACAATCTCCACCACGCAAATACCACTTGGGCAATACAGTGCAAAAATTACAGCCTCACAAGGGTTCATGGATACGTACACTGCCTATGTTCACTTCTCAATTACAGGAAGTGCAACTATTCTCTTAGTGGTCAATCCAAGTGTTGTTTTGAATTATCAAAACGTAACGTTTGACATCAGTGTTGTCGACCAATGGTACAATCCAATCTATGTCTTTGATTACATATTTGATTTTGGTAGCGTTTACACAACTTCAGGCACATCTACTTCATCCCTTAAGTCTTGGAGAATAGTTCCTGATCTGGTGCCTGGACTCTATACGCTCAACGTTACTATTTCTGGAGTGCATTTTCCACCTGAAATTCTCACTGTTGATATAAGCGTGAGGAGTGATACAATAGCATCTGTGTTATCTCCGCTTAATGCTAGTCAGTATATTCAGGGTAAAGATGACATTCTGTTTAGATTAGATCTTGAAGACATGCTTGGTAATGTAATGGTTGGAGGATCGGTTTCAGTTTTGATTCATGATTCATTCTATATCCTGACTGACTTAGGTAACGGCACCTATTCTATAGTGGTATCAACTGATGGGTGGGCAGCTGGTCTGTTTAACTATACCGTGATGGTCACTCATAGTTACTTATCCCAAGATGTAGCTCTCAGAGGCTCTATTGAGATACTTGCGGAGCTGGTCTTTGCTATTGAGTTTACACCTGAGCAGCCTGTAAAAGGAGCACTGGTAAACATCACTATAGCAATTACAGACAAGTATGGGAATCCAATGTCAGGACTTTCTGTATATGTTACATTTCGAAATCATACAGAAATAGCTGTAGAAACATCACAGAGAGGCATCTACTTCGCAAGTTTCATTGTAACAGGGTCAGGATTCGGTGATGATAGCATTGTAGTTAGTGCAGAAGGTACAAGATGTATTGCTGGAGTGGGAGATGTACAAGCATATGTGATAGTACCTGCACCACAGCTTTCTCTCAGTGCCGAGAACTTTGGAATTCTAGCCTTGAGTTCTTTCATCGTTAGTTTCCTAGGTTTGCTTTTGTACTTCAGAATATCATCAGGACTATCTATCACTAGTGGATCCCAAGCACAGCTGATGCGAGGAATCAGAAGACTAGATTATCTCTATGTTGGCGTTGTTGGACTTGTTGGATTGACACTTATTCATTCATATGTGTCTGCAGGAGCAGGTGATTACAACCTTGCAGTATTGGAGAGTGTTCTGCTACTAGGTATTTCGTTGATTCTATATGGTATCTGGCTTTATAGAGATGCCACTTCAACAATACTACAATCTCAGGCTGTTAGTAGAAGAAGAATGATACTTGGGCTATGGCACCTGATATTTGTCCCACTTGTAATTATACAACTCTACGACTGGGGACGAAATATTGAATGGCTAGATTACTATGTACTGCAGAATGTATTCCATCTGGGCGAACTTGCAGTGCCTACGATAATGATGACAATATTCGCAGCCTACATTTCATCCATTGTGATAGTCGTTGTCAATCTTTACAGAGAAATCAGCAAGGGACTCTTTCGAATAAAGGAAATGGCTGTACTTGGTACTCCACCAATTGTTGTCGAACAGGAATGCATCGATCTTGTAGAGAAGCTTGGATCATCAATTCGCACGAAATTCTTCATGTTCCTTGTAGTTCTAGCTGGCACCTCTGTCCTCACCATGGATTTTCTGAAAAGTTACTCTCTCGGTGTTATTGTTCTGATGCCAGTTGTGTTCCTCGTAGTGGTTCCATATCTATCGTCAAAAATGGCCAAAGGTATAACAAAGGTTTCAAAGAGTCGGCATGATAGACACGAAGCTAGGTCTCTAGCAGAAGTTGCGGATGAGGAAATCATAACCGATACTTCTTTTGATGTTGGACCGTATTATGAGTCAGGATCAGAGAGCGAGTCTTCAGAGATAGAGATGCATCCTGTTGAAGAAGAGCATGAGTTTGAAGAGGAACGTAAAGAAACTATAGCAAGTCGAAGCTTAACAAAGAAAGAGCTTATCGATCTTCTTCCAGAAAAAGTGAAGGAATCAGTTGGGCTAGATGAACTGAAAAAGCTCTCAAAGGACCAACTAGAAGCTCTTGTAGAGCTAGAAGAAATGAGATCGAAGAGTACTGACACTGAACATGACGAGTAACAAACTGCTTGGTACAAGATAGTGGTGCTGCTAGATGCAGCACTCATAATTACTACTTTCGCGATTTGGATTTCAACTGTCTTACAGCCTCTCGGATGTCAGCCTCATCTATCTCTTGTTCTTCCATCATGAGATCTTCTTTCGCTGCTGCAGGCGCACTAGCTGGTCTTGCAGTCATTGCTCTTTTCTTGACTCCTTTTGCTTGAATCTTAGAAACAATCTCCGAGATTTTCTCGTCGGTGAACTCCTCATCTGCGGGGAACTCATTCATACTAACTCCCATATCTTCAAGGATTGTTTTTTGAATGGCGAGTTTGTCAATCTCTTCAACTGCAATACCTGTGATAATATTGACTAGAAGATCAGCTTTTTCGAGTGGGAAGAATCGCCCTTGAGAGTCTGCTGCAATCCGTTCATAAGTCTTGACGGCATTGTCATAACTAGCAATTTCAGGGAAACAACCAACGGTATGGATAACAATTCCTTTCTCAAACGCATTCTTTGCTTCTTTTTCCCATTTTGCACCATCTGGAGTCCCCTTTGGCCACCGGTCTCCAGACTCAACACCATGAGGTGGTGCGTCACCAATTAACACAGCAATCTTCGCTGATTCGTTAAGAAATTCCATTTTGTTCATAACTTGAAGCGCGGTAGAAACAGCTTCCGGACCATCTCCGCCTCCAGATGCATCCATCTGCATTACATAGCTTTCAATTTTTGATGTGTCAGGAGAGAGTTCGTATTTCTGCGTGACATATGTTGTTTCTTCTGGAGGATGGTCACGATAAGACACAAGACCTACCCGGAGTCTATGGCATAACTCCTCCTTTTTGATTGTACGAATAATTTCCAGAATCTTTGTTTTCACAGTGTTGATGTAAGGACCCATAGATCCAGTATTATCAACAACAAAAACCAGATCAAGCTGCCCTATTTTTTCAGACAATTAATTCTCCTCTTAATAGCGTGCTACAGATCTCACAAAGTTAGTTTGAGCCATAGCTTAGCAGGTTTGCACCTTGAGCGAAAATAAGTGTTGGCATGTTCTTCCCTCTTGATTTATAGCCCGCATCGTCAGAGGAAGTTCGGATGGAGAAACTAATAATGAAGATATTCCAAGACAAATCAATTAGGGACTTTTTGGTTATTCATGCCATTTTTGCAGTCCTTACAGTCATAGCTCTTCTGATACCAGTTACGACACCAATAAGCAGTAAACTACTATTAGTGGTAATTGTCTACAACGGGTTGATATTCCTAGAAGCAGTTCAGAAAGAACACAAGGATTGGATGAATATTTGGGTATTTGCCATTATTCTTAGCGTACTAATGGTGTTCCCGGATTGGTATCTTTCAGAAACGTTGGGTGCGCTGCAATTTCCAGATGATGGATTTCCAATGATTGGAGGGGCAATACCCATATACATGGCGGGATTATGGACAATTCCATTCTTCATAATCATGTTTATTGGAAAACAGGTTGAAGAGCGAAAATCGATGAATTTTTCGTATATTGTGGTATCAGTACTCTCAATTGCGATTTTTGCCCTTGCTGAACTAACATTAGTTTACCTACCTTCATGGGCAGCAACTGTGAACGGTATAACAGGAAATCTTGCTTGGTATATTATCATTCCAGAGTTGATCTTAGGACTCTCCACATTCATCTGTTTCAATATCATGAAAGATAAAAACATTGGAAACAAAATCCTTGGAGCATTCACAGTAATGATATTCTACATTGGCAATGCTTCATTCTTCTTCTTTCTAATTGAAACGCTCCTCCTTGGGTCATAGTCAATTATGGACATAGATTTCATTCATTTGGCAAATGTTGCCACCCAAGTAAGCTACAAAAGGGCCTCCGAAGTTGATTTAATGAGGGATTTGTATGCATCTCCCAAAAGGACTAAAGATTGATGATCTTGAAACACCACGAAAATACATCACCAAGTTCATCAGGGATTACGTGACTAAAGCAGGAGTAAATGGCGTAGTCCTAGGACTTAGTGGAGGAATTGATTCAAGTCTTGTCGCTACCCTAGCCTGTGAAGCCATCGGATCTGATAGGGTACACGGGATTATGTTACCCGTTGATGCGAAAAAAGATGCTGAGAATATTGGAGATGCACAAAAGCTGGCTGAGTCCCTTGAAATGAAGCATGAGATATTTGAACTAAAGAAAGCGGTGGCAGTCTATGACTCCCTGTCACTCGATAGGGTGGCGCTTGGGAATCTTACAGCCAGACTTAGAATGGTCACATGGTATGCGAAAGCGAACCAGGAAAATCTACTTGTCATGGGGACTGGGAACAAATCTGAATTGATGGTTGGATACTTCACAAAGTATGGGGATGGAGGTATTGATATACTGCCAATTGGCGACCTATACAAAGAGAATGTCTGGAGCCTCGCACGACATGTGGGAGTTCCTGAGAAGATTATAACTAAAGTACCTTCAGCAGGTCTTTGGAAAGGACAGACAGATGAGGGAGAGATTGGAGTCACATATGCGGAGCTGGATAGTATTCTTTATCTGAAACTCGAGAAAAGAATGAGTGAGGAAGAGATAGTTGAATACGGTATTGACAAATCTAAGGTTCAAAAGGTCTTCAAAATGATGAAAAATTCAGAACATAAGAGAAACACCCCACCAATAGCCAAAGTTCGAACAGAAGTCATTTGATTATATTCAATTCATTTGGAGAGATTAATGAGAGAGCTGGTATATAGAAAAAACCCACAAATTTCAGATTTTGAAAACCTCGGAATATTATTTTGCTTACCATATCATCCTTTGAAGCTTCCTGACTCCTAAGTGAAGAAATCTGAACTCAATGATTCCGATTTTTACATAAAATGATGGGTGATTTGTCAGAAATATCACCAATATGTATACGCCAACAAATATTCAGTTTTGTTTCGTGATAGCTCGGTGTAAAACAATTGGCATTCGCAAAACTTAGGAAAAAAATTGAACCTGAACCTGATCTGAAAGAACTTCATAGACTTAAGTCACAGATTAGAAGCGAGGTTTACAGAACCTCCTTCCAGAGGTAAAGGTCATGTCATTCATCTCAACGGAGATGTCTACAAAGAAATCTATGGCTACGCGTCGAGCGTAGCCATTCCTCCTCTTTTAGAGTCAAGTAGACTCAGCAATCTCAGATAAGAGTGAAGTCTATCAGCTATTAAGGATTTGATTCAATAGAACCTATTCTTCTGCTATCAATAGATAACAATTCAGCATATAGTTATGATTTGGTTTAACATACTAAATTGCAGCAGTTCACCTCCGAAATATGTAGTTAACAATGGTTAAATATATCTATATAACTAAAATCTGGGATGAGAAGTTGAATAGAACATGAGGACTCCTGAGATCAAGACTGCAATTCTAAAACTAGCAAGCTCCAAGGAGTTCTACGGATATGAGATACATAGAGAATTGGAAGAGAAAAACATCAAAATTGGAATAGGCCGTTTGTATTCCATACTCGCAGAAATGAAGAATGCAGGTCTCCTCGAAGACAGATGGGAAAAAAGCAACACAGGGCCGAAGCGAAGAATATACAGAATTGGGAGAAAAGGCAAATTAGAGAGAGAAAAGATACTCATGGAAGCAATAAAGACCGTCCATGAATTCTATACAGAGTATTTACTGAGCCTGCCAAAAGAAAAGAGTGCCTTCAAAATCATTAGCAGAATTCTCACTGAGAAACTATCAAACGAAGCAAACATAGGTTATGCAGCTACAAGATATTCTGAACCAGTAAAGAGAATTATGAGGCAGCTTAGGAGTGATGTGCCCAAAGGCAAAATTTACGCAATAACATCAAATGCGGCCGGTCTTAATCTCGAAATGGAGGATGCTTTTATCATCGAAGGTTCATTTGAAGACGTACCGATAAAAGACTCCTATCTAGACCTCCTAGTTGTAACAGGACCTATTAGGAGTGATAGCCTGAAAGAATATCTATCTGAGTGGCGACGTGTTTTATCTGATTCTGGAATACTTGCAATTGTTACGCCAACTGCAACCATTACTACCTATCAAGACCCCTTGGATATTGGAGAATTTGTCGAACAACGGGAACACCCAAAGCTGCAGAAAGACGATCCAATTAGCTCTGAGAGTCTTGAAACGGAAATGCAAAATTACTTCAAACAAATTGAGCTTAGGCGAGTCGTGCATATTACTTTAGTTCTTGGGAAAAAAATTGGTTAAATGCCAATGCAGTATATCAAAAAATGGCTATACTGAACTCGCGATAGCTGTTTATATTCTATAAAAAAGTGAATATTCCAAGAGTGAAATCAGTCGTCTGCTGGCTTAATTCACTCGCCTCCAACTTCGAAAAAAAGGTAGTGTAGTACACCTTACAGGAGGAGGCATGGGTCCTGCTTCCTCCATCTTCTTAATCTCTCTTATCTTAATCGACACTATATTCAAAATCATACCATAGCTGGAATACGTCTGAAGTCTAAATTGCTCTTGATAATTTGTGTAATATTAGTAGATTATGATTATAATTCATTACATTAAAGAAAAAGAGAGTGAGTTGGTTTTAATGAACCAACCGACTCAATGTTTAATTTTATAGTCTGTTTTCAGGTTTCAAACTTATGAGAATCGAAGTGTCCAACAAAAAATGGTACACAACTGGAACATTCCTGAATCTCATCACTAAAGCCTGCAATGAATAACTCAGCTGTGAGACTGCTGGTGTGGATTGGAATGAAGTATGCAGGCTGTATTTTGGCAATTGCATCAACAACTTCCAAGTCAGCCATTGCCTGGCACCCAGGACCTAGTGGAAGTAAAGCAACATCGATTTGATTTGTAATCAGATTGTATTCTGTAATGTTCTTTGAATCTCCAGCATGGAAAATTTTGAACCCGTTGATGTCAATTATGTAACTAGTCCAGTTAGCCTCAGGCGGATGACTTGCATACCTGACATCATCAATCCAGACCTCTGTATACATGTAGAATGCAGTGATATTGATGGTTCCAACCTGAACCGTATCAAGTGGATTAACACCTACACCATCATGTGTTAAAATCTCTGCAGACATGTTCTCAGGAAAGATATTCACTGTAGATGGCTTCTGAAGCATCTCAATAATTTCGCTGTTGTAATGGTCTGCGTGTGGGTGTGTGATCAATATTGCATCAGCAAGAAGCAAAGAGTAGTTTGATGGTACATCAATAGGGTCAATGTAGATGCATGCTCCATCTGCCTCAATTAGCACCCCTGCATTATCAAGGGCTGTAATCTTAATTGAGGTGCTCTCAGTAGGCGCGGCAGGAGGAGTCATTAATGTATAACCTGCAAAAGCCCCTATCCCCAAGACTATAACTAAGACTGTTATAATGACATAAGTTTGTGGTTTACTTGATGGACTCATGTTTCAACAGCCAATAGGATTTCCAGTATTTAAGATACGGTTCAACGCAGTCTTTTACCCATCAGGCGTATCTGCATACATCCAATGAATAATACGCTGGAAATTAAAATTATCATGGAGTAGCATTGGTATTTCTGCTATCGGAGAGGGCTAAACATCAAGCTTATGAAAGGAAATTATCTAGGGTTTATTGAATTTCTTATGAGTGCTAATGAAGCGTTTGAACGTGGAAGACTAGAGATGGAGTCAGGCAGACTCGAGAAAGCGATCGAGGCTTTTGACGAGTCAGCAAGTCTATCACCCTCATCATTTGATACTTGGTGGGCTCTAGCTAGTGCCTGCAACCTTTATGGGACACAACTAGAAGCTGAAGGTGATTATCAACGCGCAAACATGTACAAGATTAAAGCGGCATACTCTTTTGATAGGGCCACGAGAGCTGAGCCAAGCAACCCAAAAGCAGAGAAGGCCAAGGCATACGCACAGACAATTAGAGGAGCCCAAGCACGCAAAAAGGAACAAGGATATTTCTAGTCGAATAAAGGTAACTGCGAATTAACATAAGGTTTTATCAAAACCATTCTCTAATGATATGAGGACAAAATAGGAGTGTATCATAGTGGAGCGTAAGGTGATAGCTGGAACAATCCTCCTATGTACATTGATTATTGGTTCTGTTATTGCACTCCAGCTTGGCTTCACACCATCAAGTATACCTTTTGAAGAGATAGAACAGGGATATTACTGTGGAATCAAAAGTAGAATAGATTATGTAATTAATGACCTAGAATCATGGGAAACACTATGGACAGATATGAACAACATAAGTACAGGTGTTCCTGATCTGCCCTTTGTGAATTTCACATATGAAGTGGTATTTGCAGTCTTTCTTGGTGAGTTTGTTACTGGTGGATATGTCGCTGAGATCACTCACATTACAAGACTAGGAAACAAACTTACAGTTCATATTAAGGAACAACACCCAGGAGAGAGTTGTGGGGTAACCATGGCATTCTCTCAGCCTTACCACATAGTGAAGGCTTCTGTGAATTCAACACTCTCAGTCGAATTCGAATATAATTTGGTAATCCATAATTGTCTATAAAATACATCAAATTATGTCGATGATATTCGAATAATGCCCTCATTTTTTTTTTACTGAATCCACAGAGTAAAGCGATTCAGTCCATGATTCTGATTTAGTAGTACCCGTTAGCCCTTTTTGTTCGAAAATTATGCAATGGAATTAACTGGTTAAACCTCAGGTGGTCCAGCCCGTATCCTTTCTCTAAGCTCAGCAACTTCAGCGCGTAGCCCATGTATATCTTCAAGGAACCATGTAGCTCCTGCTTGAATCCATTTTTCGATCTTTTGCCTATCTTTTGTCAAGTGTTTTCCAGTTGTTTCACCGCAAACTACTACATCGTAGTTTGCTAGATCTTTTCTCTCAGACTGGATAACTTTAAGGACATCATTAAGGAGTTTAGGAGTAATTGGTTCGGGCCATTTTGAATGAACTGGAGCAACACCATCATAAGAAGCAGCTCTTATGAAGGGGGCCTTATTTGGTACTCCTCCACCAACCCATATCGGGATTCTAGGTTCTTGCTTTGGTTTGGGCAAGAAGGTCATCTCTTCCAATTGATAGTGTTGTCCCTTGTAGGAGAATGGTTTGCCAGACCAAAGACCAGTGATTATATCGAGACTTTCATTCAGTTTCTGAGCGCGTATTTTTGTGTCACTCTCTTCGCCAAAATATTCAAACTCAACATCTGGCGGTGCACCTATTCCGACTCCTAGAATGAGTCGACCATTTGAGAGGTAATCGAGAGTCACAGCCTCTCTGGCGACTTTCCAAGGTTTCCGACGGGGTAACGGTGTGACTAATGGTCCAATTCGTATTCTATTAGTTTGACATGCTATTGCTGCTAGTGCAATCCAAGGGTCCACAAACTTCGTAACCATATCATTTTGTTTGAAGACCAACATGTGATCCCAGAGGAAGAACCCATCCCATCCTGACTCCTCAACCTCAATAGCAATATCAATCAGATTGGTAATATCGCCAAACCAACCGAAGTTCGGAATATTGATCCCATACCTCATATTGATACACCAGAATTTGATTCCAAGTATAATCAAAGATATGGAATCTTTTCTCGGTAATGACGAGTCAAGGACTAGACTAACTGAATTCATCGCATTTATTGCATTTCTTAGAGCTAGTGTATTTGAATCTTAGATTTCGAAAAGGTAAGAAGACCATCCATTTTTCATGCATAAACAAAATTAGAAAAGACCATCATACATTATTGTTACAGATCATAATGGAAATTCCAGTCGATTCCTGGTTTAATGCAATTAATATCAGGCACTCTCGAAGATCATTTACTGGAGAGTCATTGCCTGAAGACAAGTTACATCGTTTAGAAACAATATGTAATGAATTCAAGCCATTCAGGGGTGTTCGAGCAGTGGTGGTAAGAGATCCACCGGATAATGTATTCAAGGGAGCAATCGGATCATATGGCAAAATCAAAAATGCACCTCATTTCATAGTATTCATTGGAGATACTACAATTCCTGAAGTTCAAGAAGCAACTGGGTACTTGGGTGAAGGAATTATTCTAGAAGCAACCACTCTGGATATTCAAACGTGTTGGGTGGGAGGTTTCTTCAGACCAGAGGTAGTAACCAAAATGGTGAAGATAAAAACAAATGAGAAGGTGATTGCGGTAACTCCAATTGGTTATAGTCTGGAAAAGAAATCACGAACAGAAAAGATGTTTTCTCGTTTTGTTCGTGCTCATAGAAGAAAACCAATAGGAGATCTTTTGATCAAAGCCCCTATATCATATCCTTACTGGATGATCAGCGCTCTTGAAGCAGCTAGATTAGCACCATCAGCAGCAAATCGACAGCCATGGAGATTCATCATTGAAGCAAATGCCATTCGAATTAGAACAGACAATACAAATGCGGGCAGATGGGTCTCGAAGAGATTTGATTGCGGAATTGCAATGTTGCACATTGAATTAGGAGCGAGGGCAAATGGAGTAGAAGGCAAGTGGGAGTTTCTCTCTAATCCAGATGTTGCAAGATATTGTGTGTAATTGGAGCACACTGATGTTTGATTTATGAATTTGAGAGTGCATAGGTTTCGTAATAAGAAACTCATTCTGCGAGATACAGCTCTTATAGCTTAAAGTATAAGTCGGTGTTTACAGATATTCTGATTGACGAGGTATGTCTGATATGATGAATAAGTTTCAAGACCTAATGGGAGAAGGGTTTCCCGTTCAAATCATAGTTGATATAGAAGATACTCTGCACAACGTTGTGAAAGGAGTCATTACACAGGTTGGTAGAAATTACATCGAGATAACAAGACCGACAAATCAAGATGAAAAATCACGATATGGTACTGACGATATGAAGGTCGTGATACCAGTTGAGAAGATTGCTGAAGTCATGTACTATGAAAAGAAATAGGATTCGACCAATAGATAATGTAGCAAAATATTTCCAAATTAGCGTAGTGATAATTGCTTAACAAGAAATTCAGCAACTTCACGTTCGAGTTTCTTACTTGATTTAATTTTAGAGAAGCGGTCTACCTTATTACCAATAATATGAATTTTGTAAGACAGATTCGATTCATTATGTTCTATGACTAAAATGAGATTTCTTATCCCTTCAGTCCAACTTTGAAAGACCAAGAACACATACATCCACATCGAATCATTAGGTGATGTTTGAAAAATTGGAGTTGACATTTTCCCTGTTAACCTAGTTGAGTTCCAATAATCGTTCATATTATCAAGGAAAGATTCAAGCTCTTCAGACATAATTCCCTCAACCTCAAGTTCAATCATATTGAATGTATCTCCTCCAGATAAGCATATTTTCAGTAAGAATTACACTTGAAAACCAAAAAGGATTGGTAATTTTCGAAAAGAATGACTTGATTTAACTAGAATCCTAGCAATGACTCTCTCTTTGCTACTGAGTCAAGCATACCTCCACCGTCCACATTGATTACTTCATTAGCTATAAAGCTCGCTGCATCTGATGACAGGAATACTACAGTTTCAGCAATGTCCTCGAGTTCTCAGGAGTTTTCAGATGCATCAGCACTAGCGAAGGGACATGCAGCTAAGGTGACTGCAACAAAAGCACTTGCTATGACAGCGATTGATCTTTTTACAGATACCGAACTGATGACACAGACGACTGAGGAATTCAAGAAAAACAGATCCTAGGGATAAGTATTTGCTTGGCAATGACTGAGCTGGACTAGACTCTAGAAACTGTCATCTTTGTGATGATTAGGTTAAATAATAGGATTCATCTAACCTTTTTTGGCGTCTTCCTCGCGCTTTAATCGTTCTTTTTCAAGATCTCGAATCCGCTTTTCTTTGGCGTCCTCAGCTTTCTTGATTCGTTTTTCAACATCAGATATCCGTTTTTCTGCGTTTGACAGTTCTTTCTTCCTACGATTTTCTGCGTTCTTGTATTCCTTGTTAGCATCATCATACTCTTTCTTTGCAAGCTTGAGTTCACGCTCTAGACTTTCAGTTCGGGTTCGTTTGGTTTCAGCTACGACGAGGTATCGTTCTACTTCTTCGTCAAGACGAGTTCGTAGTTTGTCTAGTTCTGATTGGAACTGACTACGCTCAATATTGTAAGTTTTGATATCTGAATCAAAGGTCCTGATCTTCTCATCTTTGGAGATTTCATCTACAGCTGTCGAAACTGAAGGTGCAGCTACTGCTGAAAATGGAGTTGCTGGAGTCGGTTCTTTTATGACCACTTTTTCTGGTGTAGGGGATTCTGGTTCTTCGTAGTATTCTTCTTCTATTTCTTCTTCTTCCTCTACTATTTCTAGCTCTTCTTCCTCTTCTTCCACTTCTTCCTCTTCTTCTATTTCAACTTCCTCAAAGACTTCTGATTCATCCGCCTCTTCTGAAATCTCCTCCATTTCGGATCCTACTTCAGGTGCCATTGGTGCAGTGACCTCCTCAGCCCTGCTACGAGCTTCTGCTGCTTTGACTTTCTCAAGAATGTCTTTGACGACTTCTCGACCTTTGTCGTAGTCCATCGTTTCGGTTTTGGGAGGCTTTGGTTTCTCTTCAGTTTTGATGCGCACTTCATCTGGTTCGCCAGATTCAAAGGCCCTTTCGCTTGGACGTACAAGTTGTTCATCATCAGAAACAGTGGAGGGTCTTACAACTGATTCTTCTTCAGGCACCTCAACTGGGTCTGGTTTTGAAACCTCATCTGATGCTACCAGCAAAGCTCCGCATCGAGTGCAATATTTCCGCATCACATCATTTGCTTTCCCGCATTTAGCACATGTCTTAATTTCAAACCTCTCCTGAATAGCACAATGATGTCCTATTCTTTGAATCATCCTTAGATATACGTTTAGCGTATAGTATTTAGCGAAATATTCATACATATTTTTGAAGAGAGATAATAATTCCAAGGTGATTAGCAATACTGAGTGACTCGCAAAAATTTCTTGATAAACATAAAGCGATTGTGTTTTTTGTTGCAGTTGTAATTATTATTGGAATTGGAGGCGTTGTACATCTCACCAATACTTCACCAACGGTTTATCATTACGTGGAATATCTACCCAAATCTGATCAAAGAAACACACGGTTTACAGTTGCTGGTATAGAGGATGCTAATATCACAATATCGTTTGTCAATAAGCCGGGTCTTTGGTACATAATAGACCTCACGCATTATACTTCTGTAAAACACCACGCTGTTGAGAGTCTGACGAGTCCCTCCTTTCTACCTCTTAGAGTACATGTCAAAAGTGTTACTCCTGTTAAGACGATCAACATTATTTTGGGGACTGATGCAGCTCACAATTTGTATATCTCTGGAGAGAATTTGAACACAATAGTAATTGTTGATAACGGAGCAAAAATCTCAGGTACTAGGTGTCGGTTTTTTGGAACAGGCACATTTCAGTTCGTATTTACAGAAAATGTCAACTTTACATCAGAAGGAATGGATGTAGAAGTTGGTGATTTTATTTTAGGACCTGTGTCACCCGAACTTGTAGTTGTGGATATTGACCTTCCAAGTGGAATGAACGGCAGGTTCTCATCTCCCAATGCGACATTCATACAGAATGAATGGCCAGTTAATTATGGCAGTGAATGGGGCACAGCTTCAATTGATAGTCCACTGCTTGATATACAAATATTCTATTCAATGAGAGTATGGGCAAATCTTCGTACTTAGATTTTACCACGAATATTAATGCGTCTTACGTGTAAACAAAAGGAGATTACGCCCTGTTCTTTGCGAGCAGTAATTCTCGTTCTTTTGGAACTAATCTCTCCATTCCCATATATCTTCGATTATTGGCCCTTTTCGCAGTTCACCATCTCTTTCGATTAGCTCTCTTATCATATCAGCACATTTCTGATAATGACGAAATGCATTTTCAACGGAGGACGTATCTTCAGGATTGAACTCAACAATCATGAGTTCAAAAATCTCTTGGTGCATGGAGATATTGGGTTGAAGACCATAGAGAAATAGGATGGTTTCTGAAGCATGATTGCGGACCAAATACTCCGGGTCTTTCGCGACGGATTCGAATAGCGCTGTAATGACCTTTTCACTTGGAAAGCGTCTTAATGCTCTTGCAGCATGAATCCGAACAGACCAAAATCCAGACTCTTTGAGAGCAATGATAATTGTGGGGACATAGTCGACGCTGTTCTTTATAAGACAAAGAGCGACCGCTATTTCAACAGCTAATGTCCCTGTACTGGTTTCTAAAAGCGCTTCAAGAACTGGGAGTGCCTTGGTTGATCGTAATTCTCGGAGGCCTATTGCGCCATAGTGACCACCTTTTTCAAGCGTTTCAATAAGCATGTCTTCAGCCTTCTCTAGCTCCTCGCCCTTCAGAAGGGTAACTGATGTTTCGTCTATACCGTCATGCCACATCATGTAGGGATCACCGTAGTAATTTTCCAAGAAGCGTTTCCACTCAGGACTTGGCATACTATTCACACAAATTCAACCAATCATCCGGTGCTATTGTAGTTTTTCGCAGCATCATCAAGCTGAATCTTAAGCTACCCTATTGCTAGTAAATAGGGTAGAATCGAGTAACCACTAAACAGCACACCTGTAAGATTGAGAAAAACATGAATGATAGCAAGAGGCCACATACTGCCAGTTCTTCTGTAGAGAAAGATGTAACCAATGGGTATAATGAATTGAATGACAAAGAATAGCTGAGTGAAGATGAATATGTAATTACTTTCAAGCAAGAATTTGGCCCAGAAGAAAGCATGAATCAAACCTATCAATGCAATGTAAAGTGCTCCTCCAATGAATACCATGATCGAACGTTTAACTCCCTCTTTGTAATACTCCGCAAAGGAGTCAAAGGTGTAGAGCCAAATCAACTGTTCAGAGAAGGCGTTGATTGGAGCCCATATCACAAGTGTCAACATCCATCCAATTGGATCGATTATCTCCATTCGGACCAAACTAAACCACGAAACTATGACAAGTGTTGTCTGAAGAAAGAACAAAAATCCAAAGAGTGGAGTCATATAGCTTTTGAACTGTGCTTTTATATTTCCCCACTGTAGCTTGTAATCCAGACTTCCGCGACGCCAACGGACAATCAGAATTGCAAAGAGACCATAATAAATGACCATTGGAATCAAGGCACCAATGAAATCAAAGAGATATCCTGCAATGATAGGCATCGCGATTGACGCTATAATTGCGATTACGAGATCCAAAGATGTCGGTCGATAATTTTCAAAGACGTAATCATAGGCCATTTTGGTCAGACTCCCTCATGTATGATAGTATGCAATCTGTTTACTAGTAGTACTGCAATTATAAAAATAACTATTGTTAAATATCTTTAGGTATTAATCATCAGTGAAATTAATAATCTCGGAACTGACGAGCTATAAAGAAAAAAAGAAAATCGTGCATGCTTGTTTCAGATGAATTGTGATATTGTGCCACCACTTTCTAGCACAGGTGGTTACTATGAGATGGTTTCAAAAGTTCGCTGAAAGCGTGAATCGTCATACAGGAAAAGATGCTAGCATCATTATTACAGAGGGATGGGAGGAAGTACCTTCAGGCTCAGCGAAACAGGCATTAAAAGAACGCACCATGTGGATCAAACTAGCAATGGAGAGACTTGATAATCTATGTGATGAGAAGACTAGAAATCAAATCATGATTGATACTTGTCCTCACAAATACCCTAAAACTCGAATCAAGAAGATGAGGACTGCATTCGAGCGCCTTGGAAGTATAGATGACATTCTGAAATTAATGTGGGAGGATGTTTCATGGGGCGGAGTATCATTTTACGATTATCCGGTCAGGAAGGATGATGTGATCTATATTACTAAGGTGCCCTACAATCCGAAGGCTCACAAGAGCACAGCCACTGATGAGGAAAAACGATTAACATACTGTCATTGCGGTCTTGTGAAGAGAAGCGAAGAAGCGATATCACCAACCTTCTGCTGTTGCTCTGGTGGATGGGTGAAACAACTATGGGAAGGAATTTTCCAACAGCCCACAGACGTATGGATGACTGAGTCACTCCTCAAAGGAGATGACCGTTGTACACATGCAGTTAAAATTCCTCGTGATTTCTTGTAAAATCCAAGACTCAATGTTTGGAATGCAATGCTTAGTTCATCAGCTCTTTATCTAATTGCAATGAATATCCACTTGAGGTGAGAATAATGAGCAACTCCAAACATTTGCTCGTTATTGCTGTGTTATTGATTGTAATATTCAGTTCAGTAGCAGCAGCTTTAATCTACATGAACTTGAATTCAAAGACTCTTGAGATTAATTTCATCCCAGATCACACAAATACGAGTCCTGGCGAAACAGGATGGTTCCTTGTTGAAATCGAATCCGGTGAACAAATAACCACATACGAGATATCAATACAGACCAACGTGTCTGTAGAAACGGATTGTACATATTGGTCACAGCCTCCACTTTTGGAGGTCTTTGTCTATCCCAATTCGACTCACTTGGACACATGTATTGAGATTGAAGTCACGTTCTCAGCAGGAGAATTAATTGCACATGATACTGCATTTCTCTATGTTTGGAATTGGACTTTCGTCGATATATCGGAAGTAATAACGAAACGAAACGTGTTCACTGATTATCTAGCAACAGCACATCCTGAGTTTGGCATTGATAATACCACCTCGTGGACGCCAATCCACAATGGAGTAGGTATCTTGATAGTCGGTCACTATCTCTTCAAGTCCAGTCTATGGGAGTTGGAGATTGACTGGCATGTAATGATTGCACCGTATGACTGGGTGCAAATGTATCTTCGTCCCAGAGCCGAAATAGAGCCAAGTTGGGCAGGTAAGATAGAATCTTGGAGTACGGATAATCAGACTGTATTGGAGATAGAGCCACCACTCGAGATATATCGCCCGACATGAACGTGATGGGAACTCTAAAACTACCTACGAATTCGTGGAAGAAATCTACCGGTTCGGCGCATGTATTCAGTATACTCTTCACCGAAAGTTTCCAGTAGCATTTGTTCCTCTTTTCGCGCAAGAAATGGAAAGGGAATGATGACCAATAGTGCAAATCCGAGAACCATAAAGTTTGCAGTGAGAAGTGAAACCCCAAATGAGAAAGTATTCAGAACAGTGTACATAGGATGGCGTACACTTGCATATGGGCCCTCTGTGATTAACAGATGACTCTCTTTGATCTGCAGACATGGTGAATATTGACGGTCGAGTGTTTTATGAATCCACCAGAGAAAGGGTACGCTGACCAATGTCAGCGCAACACCAATCCAACGAATAAACTCCGGGTATGTCGGTATCTGAGCCCAAGCAAACCACGGAATATTGAGCAGGTACAGAATTATCGATGCGAAGTACCCAAGAATGGCAAACGATATGACTCCTTCAGCTATTCCAAACTTTTTCCGCTCCTCAACAGCATCTGGTTTAGCCCGCTGAGGTTTAACGAATCGATAATATCCTCGGACACCAAAAAAGAGTGCGTAAAGTGCAACAAAAAGAACTCTGTAGAATATCTCATCAGCCACAGGAATCACCAGTTTGTCTTTGATAATACATACTATATAGTCAGAATAAATACTAATAAGTCACTTTTTAACTTTCTTGGTTAAGCAATTATAGATGTTCTCATTCAACTGAGGTCAGAATTACAATGCCAAAAGTGGTGCCTGAGTATAAGGAAACAGCTAAGCAGAGAATTATCGAAGCTGGGGCAAGGGTATTCATTGAGAGAGGATACTACAGAACAAGTATGGACAATATTGCAGAGGCATTGGGAGTTAGTAAGGGGGCCATTTACCAGTATTTCAAGAGCAAACAGCAACTCTTCTTTGAGGTGATTGAATTCATCTTAGAAGCTCAAAAAGATGAGGTGATGTCCATTATACTGTCTGACAATCCCATGCATATAGCTTCAGAGGAATTTTTAGAGATGAAGATTAGAAGAGCGCTTCAGACCCGTTCTTTTGGTCTGGACCTGTTTTTTGAGGCAGCAAGAAATGAAACACTCAGGAATCGAATGAGTGAGATGTATGACATGAGTTATCGTGAATTTGCTAGCCATGTTGAAAGGTTGAAGAATCAGGGCAAAATCAAAAAAGATGCTGATGTAAGTGTTACATGGAGGGGACTAGTTGCATTACGTGATGGACTAATAAGTTCAGTATTCTTTGGCGCTGATGTTTCAGATGCAAAGAAGACCTGGGGAAAAGTGGCAGCAATGCTTCTGAAAGATATAATTGTCAGAAATATCGAGTAGAATTGCTAAATACCACCCTAGCCAATCTGAATGCTTCAACTGTCACTCGATTTGCTTTCAGAGTACATCTTCTCAAGGCGCTTTCGATCTTCGTATGTCTTGTATACACCTACTGCCACAGCGCATGGACCAACAGTACGAATTCTCAGTTGCTTTTTCTGGTGTGCCCATATCTTGTTTGTGCTGCGAATTCTTGAGTTTCTGCCAATTATGAGAATAAGTACTACAACAAATATGCCAGTGAAAAGCAGTATCGTGCTTAGTTCCATAATCATCCTGCTTCCTAGCAAAATAAAAGGAGAACGGACAACGCATCTTTTCAACAGTATTAGATAGGGCTGAATCTGTCAAGTCCTACCTCTCCCAAAGGGGTCTTTGGCGATTCTGAACTTCTGGTTTTGAGTATATGGTTCATCTTACTTAATTTTGGAGAATAGCTATCCGTCCGTACTTGCTCACATTGAGTTGAAGTTCATCTCTGAATGTAGTCGCATATGCAGTTTCGATTCGAATACGCTCATTCATCCGGACTTGTCGTATCATATCATCCCAGAGTACAAGTTTGATTGATGCTGAATCATCCTTTAGAATAGCTTCAGCAACCTGATGATACTTGTTGTCTTTCTTGGAGAAGACCTCTCTCGTTGGGGAGATGTTATCAATTATGCCCTCTACGAAGTATCTCTGTTTATCATCTTTAACATCTGCAATCCTCGTCGTTTCGAACTTGTATTCTGGATCCAAGACCAATTCATAAGCTCGCAACTCAAAAGTAGGAACCCATCTAAAGACACCATATTGCATGAAACCTAATCGCTCATAGTATGACTTTGTCCTCGAATTCCACACAGGCGTATCTAATGTCCATCTTATTGCCTGTGGATATCTTGCCTTTATTAGTTCAAAAGAACGTGTTCCAATTCCCTTTCGGTGAAACTCAGGGTCAATAAAGACATTGAAAATCTCATAATGAACATCAGTGATTCTAAAGACACTTGTGCCGCCCACAATTTTTTCATCATGGAGGATTTTCAGATAGTCAAAGGACTTGTTCTGAATTGATTCTCGGTGATGCTCAACAGAATCGTAGCCCGGTGGTCCCCCCTTTCCTGAAGCTCCGACCTCCGAATCTGAGTCGAAAGCGCGCCTTGAGATATCAGCTAATATCTCTGCGTCTATAGGTTCAGCAAGCAGAATAGAAATGTCGTTCATGCTCAACACCTCTTTTTCGATGGTGAAAATATCAAATGTTTCTATTATAACTGATTCACTCGGAGTTACAGAGAACTCTATCATGCTGCACCTAGATGATTCCAGCTCATTTTCTATTCGAAACTACTTCATGGATTTGACCTATTCATAGATCGGTTCGCAGAGCTCCTTCATACACTCATTCTCAGGGGTTATTGGGCAAGGCCTCCAACCGTCTACAGGTTACACGATTATTGCTTCGATTATAGAGATTAAAAGCGCACTTTTTTGGAATGATTGCCATGGTATCCACTGATAATTATTATGTTCAAAAAAAGGACCATTGGCTGAAATTTTATCGCGACATTATGGGAAATAAAAGAGTTCAACGCTCTGTGCTTCAAAAATATCTTACTCTTGAAAAGATAGAGGAACTGAAGTTGAATATGCAACAGCAATTTGAAGAGCTGTTGCCGCAAATCCCAGATTTCGGTAGAAAGCAAATAAACCAATTCTCAAAGGACATGGTTAAGACTGCACTTTCTTTAGCATTTTATCGGGTCTTAAAAGAAGAAGGATTTCAACTTCACAAGATTGGTCAAATAATCTTTGAAATTGGTGAAGCCTACTATGGAAGCATGAACCCAATTACGAAATTCATAATGCGTAGGTTCTACCTCTCTTCATCCACTCAGAAGAGAATCAAGAAAGCGATAGAACAGAGGAGACTTCCTGTTGATCCTGAGGACTATCACTGTACTTTTGTTGAGGGCGACCAAGAGAATCTACTTTTTGGTTTGGACTACGCAAACTGCGCAGGCCTTCATTTCCTAAAACATCAGAATGCGTTGGAATTGGCACCATACCTTTGTATATGTGACTATCCAATATACAGAGCAATCAACATAGGTTTTAATCGTAGTCAGAATCTTGCGATTGGTGGAACAGCGTGCATGTTTCGATTCTATCGTAATTATCCAACTGAGAGAGGCTGGCCACCCGAAGAGGTGACTGAATACAAAGACTTCAAGTTCGATGAATAAAAGTTGCTAAAAAGGAGGTCACTAATCCATCAGCCTCCAGCTCCTCAGTACGCATCTCTATTCCACTATCTTGCCTCATTTGTATACTATTATTGAAATGAAAGTCATTTGTTATGGGATAGGTATTCGGTTTCTTGTTCATCATCATTTTCGACGTTGGTTAATACTCCTTCCCGTTCCCAACGAATCACTGTGAATAGAATACCTGCAATTAGGAAGTAGGAACAGAACATTAACGCAACAAGAGCATGAGCCCACCATATATCACCAGATGTAATCAATTGCGAAATAACCGTAACCGTCATCAAGATACCAAGGAGATACCAGCAACAAATGAATGTCCATTCATTGCGCTTATTTCCACCCTTGCTACCCCACACGAGAAAGAGAAGAATCAGATGCGTAAAGGCATACGCCAAGATTGCATCAAGAAAAGAATCAGGAAACCATGCAATCATCAGCACAAACCCATAGACGAGTAAAAACATGAGGATTCCGTTTGACCTGTAATATGTCGGTTTCTTTCCACCGTGGGGTCGAGGGTCAGGTTCCAGGATACCCCATGCTTCAGAAGACTGAAGATATTGGTCCATGTCTTCCAACCCTTGAAGAATGGGAGGGAAAGCTTTGAAGGTTTGAACTGATACCCCCTGAGGTTGACCATTATACCTCTGGACTACAACACCATAATCTCCATCAATCGCGAGAGAAGAGTCTGCATCCTTCTCAAACTCCCTACCAATAATTTTCGGGAGATCAAATGCTAACTCTAGCCGCAGTTTATTGCTTTCCGTCCCCAATGTATGGGAGATGTCGCTACTCACATTCCGCTCTACATGATCCCTGAGATTGCTAACCATCTCTTTGCAATTCATCTTAGAACAACTACCGAGAGCTAGGTACCATCCTTCTACTTCGCCCCATTGACCAAAATAGATAGGTTTGAGGATAAAGCAATTTGACCAATCATGTAGGATTATTGAGATTGGCACACCAACCACAAAGTTGTATACAATATCTAGTAGAACAGCGAAAAACGGTTTCTCATATTCCTCTTGTTGTATTGCAGGGTCTGAAGAATAAAAGAAAGTTCCATCTTTTCGGAATATAGAGATGCTTTCCAGAGATAGCTCAGTGCAGTATTTACGCAGGATTCTCTCAGCTTCATCTATTAAATCTGGATCAGTTGCTCGTTCCATTCTTACCCTCACAATATTCTGAACCAAATGAGTATTTGTTAATTTCCAAATTCATGACGAAAAAAGAATAGAAGCTAGGAGTTCAATACCTTCCAGTTATTACATTTCAAATAATTTCATAGTCTTGATTCATTGATAAACAAGTACACCAACAAATTTCATACGTTCAGCCTTCGGCGTCATCAGTACCATGCTGTGAGGATATATGGAAATGAGTCGAAAGTAGACTAGTATCTTGCCCTTCAAATTAAATCTGATTCGACATTCTCAGAGTAATCGCAAGCTATCAAATATGAGTGATGGTCCTGATTATTATTTACTCAACTAGATTTTAGAAACGATATTACGAAGGAACACCATTTATCGTTCAATTTAAGATATTCACTATCTTGCGCTACCATCACATCCCTCATCAGTCGGGATGCATCCACTTGCTGATGTTCCGACAAGCTGTTCCAAAACTCGGTATTCGTGATTGTAAGTTCAGAGCTGATTTGATTCTCTCGCTCAATTAGCTGCTCAAGCATTTTCAGTGCATCAGCAATTCTTACTTCAGGAATACGAACTCCATATGCTTCAAGACCCATTATCATGTTGTAAAGCCGATCCTTGGCATAGGTTTCTATCCCACCATCAGCCTTTATCATGTCTGCAATACCAAGACGGTATTCTCTTGCAGTTGCTCTATAGTATCGCTGAACAATTCCAGTTGTAGTCTTTTCAGTTCGAACCTGCTGAACCAGACCCACACTCTTTAGCCGTTCGATGTGACGCAATACATTTCCTGGATTTTTCCCGATAGCATCTGCAAGCTGCTTGACTGTCATCTCCTGATTAACAAGATACTTGAAAACAATCAGTGCACGTATCTTATCAAAGAGAACTTTGATGGTGTTTGGATCTGAAATTATCTCTAGATCTTTCATGTGATGAGATGTATTCGATGAATTCATTCTACTGTGACCCCTCCTTGTGGATTTCCTGTTCTTCTTTTATATTCGGATCTGAAATGATTAGATAGGTTCTCGATACTGAGAGCACATAGATTGGCAATAATAGCAAAATAAGCACAAGAGCAGATGCAAGTACATAGAGATCATATACTTGGCCTGTCAAGAGTATGACATCAGTGAACTCTTGGATAATAATGGGTCCGAGTAATAATAGACACAATGATGAGAACGTACCCCAGATCGAGAACACCGCACCAGAGTTATGCCAAGTCAACTTTAGTGAGTTCTTGATTGATGAGATAACAGACATACCATCAACTATTGATGGAAAGACCATGGATAGTATTCCCGAGCAGAAGAGAAACCATAAAGCGGCAATGAAGACCAGAAATGTGAATGTTGTCGTGTCAGGCATCTGATTTGGAAAATAATATGATGCGATGATATACTCTATCCCTATTGGTACGATTATGAAGAGGAACTGAATTATCCCTCCAGAGGCCAAACGGGAGAATTTCTGTCGATACCAAAGCATTGCTTCCTCAGCAGTTGCAGTCCCACCTTCAAAGACCTCCTGCCCAATTCCAAACAGTGCACCCAGTGCAATCAAAAACGGTGCTAATAGGGCGGAACCTGCGAACAGAATTATACCGACAGCCTCGACATCATTTACGCCAGACAATGCGTCTCCGATTGAGTCGAAAATATCGAATATTTCGTCAAATGGACCATAGTAAATCGAGAGTGGTATACTTCCTATGAGCACAATCAAGAGAAACAAGACTATGGTAATGACAAAGACACCCAGTATTGCCAAGAAGATAGAGAGATAGTAAGTTCTTGTGTAGTGCACACTAAGCTTGATTGTCTCAATATAATTTCGCAGATTCCACTTGCCCACCCTTTTCACGTCCGCTTCGACCTTCTGTGCACTATGAAGATACTACTAAGTCCTACGATTCCTATAATTGAGAATGTAATTATAATCAAGTCTGAACCTGATTGAACTCTTACATCCCCCGCACTGATCGTGAGGTCTAGATTATCAGATGGAATTTCAGCAAGTTCGAGCACATTTTGAAAATCAGTAGGTGTTTCATCGGACATAAGTGTCGTAATCAGATATACTTCTTCAGCTCCACTACTGTGAATGAATTCAGTGATCGTTTGGGATGATGATGGGTATTGAAATTGCGAAACATACGATCCACTTGAGTTGACCAAGGCAACAACTATACCAGCACCGTAAGATTGTGATTTACTGATTGAGATTGTGAAGTTATCAGACGGAGAGACTAATCTGTATACATTAAAGCCATAATGGGTGAGCTCAACATCCTCTCTTATGAACGGGAGGGGTTGCAATATTGTTGTCACATGTTGGATTGTATAGTTCAGAGACCGGAATCCATAGATGCCATTCTCACTCTCAATATCATCTAGAACACATGCCGTGATGAAATCAAGGTACACCTCGTTGAAGGTCATGTCATATCCTGCATTAGAAAGTGTAATTTCAACTGCTGCTGGACCATCCTCCCGAATTCCTACAAGGTCTTTCACAGTATCCAGCCCGAATCTGTCAGCAAGATAGTTCACATAGAGATATGCTTGACCATAGCTGGCGTCCCAAAGGCGACCATAAAACCGGTTGAAATGGATGAGAGAAACCTCTGGATGCAATGTGTAAGTAGTTGTGACTGCATCTGTAATGTAGTACCAGTATCCTGTGTAATCTATCGCGAGATTTGCCAATCCTTCAAACAGGAATTCTGCTTCATCTATCTCATAGTTATCCCATATCAGGTGATTGAACTCATGGATGGTAATGAGTGCGGTCTCATTCTGGTTTCTTTCTGATTCAATGTAGATCATTTCTCTTCTATTAGAATAGGGAAATGGGCAGTCATCCCATGGGACGTGAAATCCCAGATACGCATTTCCCATATACCGAACCAATGGCACAAGAAAGAGGGTCACTCTTGGATCCCCATCAATATCTCCGAGATAACCATCTGGACTTCCAGCAAGCTCAACAGCATTGGGATAAATCTCATCATCGAATGTCTCCCTTAGTTGACTGCATTTCGATATTGCTGCAGTTTCTCCGAGTAGTTCTATTGTTTCATTTGCCATATAGACATAGCAGAAATCGCCAACAGAGAGAAGAGTAGCATTCACAGCGGTCAACTCCATGGACTCTGGTCGCGATAGGTAAGTCCAGAAAGCACGTTGTTCACCAAAGGACTCAGTAGTGCTTTCATGGTTAATCAAGACACCAGGAGTGAAGACAGGTGCGAAATACACAGTTCTCACTTTGTCAGTATCATAAAGGAATTGAAAGGTGAACTGATATTCAATTCCTGCTACGAAATCACCGTAGACATCCATTGACAA
>JAEORO010000116.1 GCA_016840855.1 Candidatus Thorarchaeota archaeon
ATAGACTCAAGTCTTGCATCCCTCAAAAAAGGGTGAAAATCCCTCTTAGACTGTCGCACCACCACGCATCCGTCGGAGTTCTAAGAAATGGCTGAAACCTATGTCATCCCAATAGGCAACATTCCTTCGCGCAAGTTGAGGAAGACTGTCAAGGTCTTCATCAAAGGAGAGGATGTTTTCCTATTTGATGATGATGGGCATGAATTTGGAGTCACTCTTGAAAAGAATCAGCTTATTCTCAAGCATGATGTATAGCTAGGATACCTGGGACCCCATCTGTAGGTTTCGGCCTAAATCCGATATTTTATTCTGGTTTCTAAGTAATGTGGCAAATCTCAGCTTGCTCTTGGCTCGTCATTGCTTTCGCTCAGCCAGGGGTAACAGCTTCACAGAAATGCCACGTATTAATTGCTTATCATTTTGCTATATAGTTGTTCATTTCAAGATTCTAGGTCAACTGTCGTAAGCTTCATAGCATCGGTTTGAGGTGAAATCCTTGGCGTTGTGAGTCATGAAAAAATCCCGTATGCTAACACTGCTGAAAGAGCTCGTAGCGACGAACTCTGAAAACCCCCCTGGACATGAACTCGAAGTAGCAAAAGTCTTGTGTAATCATCTTGAAGCCTATGGCATTAAGTGTACATCCATTGGTCCAGCAACGCGTCCGAACTTAATTTTCTCAAGCCATGATGGACAGAAAGGCGATATCATCATGCATGGACACATGGACACTGTCCCAAGTGGTCCGATACAAAATTGGTCTCACGATCCATTCTCACCTGCGATAGTAAATGGTCGACTATACGGGCTTGGCGCTTGTGATATGAAAGGCGCAGTAGCAGCTCTTGCTGAAACCCTCATCATCTACACTGAGGAAAGACACAAAAAACCGCTCATCTTTCTAGCAACTTCGGATGAGGAGAGTGGGTGTTCAGGTGCTGAAGAAGTTGCGAAGAGTGGACTTCTCAATGGGATTACATTTGGTGTCTGCGCGGAACCAACCAACCTGCAGGTGTTAGTTGGCGAGAAAGGAATGTTTTGGTCAAAAGTCATTGCTAAAGGGAAATCTGCGCATGGATCTCGACCTGAGGACGGTATCAATGCTATCCAAGCATGTATTGAAGCAATACATCACCTTACAGAAGAGCCCTTTCCATATGAGCCTGATGACCTCTTTGGTACTCCAACAATGAACATTGGAGTTATCGAAGGTGGCATCAAGATCAATGTTGTACCTGATAGGTGTGAGGCTCAGCTTGACATGCGGACTGTTAAAGCTCAAGAACCTGATACTCTTCTCAAGGCAATGAACGCCAGACTTGATCAGGCAGGACTATCTGACAGAGTCAGGGTGGATTATATCCATGGAAAGCCAGCGGTATTTACACCAACAGATTCTAAAATCGTTGGCTTAACAAAGACTGCTGTAGAACATATTACTGGTAAGAGTCCCTTAGTGGGAACTGCCACCTATGGAACAGATTGTTCGGTATTGCAACCAAAAATTGGTATTCTAAATGTTATCTGTGGACCCGGCTCCATTAAACAAGTTCATCAGCCAAATGAGTACATCTCGCTCGAAGAACTGTATCAATCAGTTAATGTTTATCTGGAGATTGCTCGTCATTTTGGAGATTGAGAACTTTGATGTCCCATCAGGAATAACCTTAAAGTTCACATTGTATGAGGAACAATAGACTGATGTCATTAAAAAACATCAGAGGGGCGATCACAAATGCAAATACCAGAGCTTTTCGAAACAATCCTTGAGTTCATATTAAGCCCGATCTTTCTATTCGCTGTTGTTATGATTATTGTTGTGGTCGCTGTTCGTTATGGGACGAGATCTAAATCATCATCTGGTGTTCCGGTTTTGAAACAAATGCGTCGAATGGCTACTGAAATCGATAAAGGAAAAACCATCTCTGAGCCTAGTGTAAAATCTCGCCAAGACATAATTACACAGAAATTCAATTCCCAAATGAAAGCAATCGGTCTTGAACCAGCAACCGAAAGTGGTTATATTCCAGTTTCATACACACCTCTTGCTCGCTTTCTTAAGGAACGAGGCGTGCAAGATGATACTGTTAGTGCTATCCTTGCTGGTCTAATGGAGGAAGAAAACGAAACAGACGTTAGAGCTATAATAACTGCAGCTTCTGAAACGCCTGGTGTAGATCTTACCGGAGCTGAATTGGCAAAAGCTCAAGACTTAGCAGTGTCTGAATGGACAAACGTTAGAAGGTCCAGAAGTGTTTAGGGGTCTTCAATATTGACTGAACTTCTTCATATGAATGACAATTACCTTAGAGAGTTTGATGCAATTGTTGAATCAGCTGGTAAGGATTACGTGGTTTTGAACAGGACTGCTTTTTATCCAGAAGGTGGAGGTCAATCCTCTGATCATGGGACTTTAACAAATGGTTCAAGAACTGTGAAAGTCTTGGATGTTCGAAAAGAAGAACGCGAAATACGGCATAAGCTCGATGGTCCGCCTTTCAAGATTGGAAGCAAAATACACGGTGAAATTGACTGGACTCGCCGATACGAATGCATGCGCTTTCATACATGCCAACATATACTCTCTCGATATCTTCAGTTAAAGTATAACGTGGAAACAGTTGGGAACATGATTAAACCTGAAGAGAGCAGGGCCGACTACTCCCCCTTAGAGGCTTTTGATGATGAGATGAAGCGTAAGGTCGAAGTAGGAGTAAATGAAATCTTAAATCAGAATATTGATGTTAAAATTCAGTTTATGCCGCGATCCGTAGCAATTGTTTTTCTTCAAGAGCGTGGTTATCAAACAAGATACCTCGAGATGGTGCCAAATTCGGTACAGGAGTTCAGAGTTTTGATAATTGGCGATTTTGATGCGGCATCATGTGCTGGTACTCATGTTAGGAACACTCGTGAGATTGGCCACATACAGATTGGAAAGTCAAAAAATGTGGGAGCTGGCAAGAGACGAATCTATTTCAAATTGATAGATTAGTACTATTCTGCATCACAGCCAACAGTTTTATGTTTCATGTGTTGAGTAGAGATAGTGTGACTCACAATGAAGGCACTCGTGCTAACAGCTGGAGAAGGTAAGCGACTTCGGCCTATTACTACAAATCGCTCTAAGTCGATGTTGATGATTGCAGGACGCCCGGTTCTTCAATACATAATCGATAGTCTTGTAGAAAATGACATTCGTGACATCGTAATTGTCGTTGGACATGGACGTGAAGAATTGATTGATCATTTTCAAATGGGTGGAGATCAGGGAGTCAGAATTCGTTATATGATTCAGCATAAGCAAGAAGGTGCAGAACACGCAATATTGACAGCGAGAGAGGAGCTAAATGGAGAGGAGGAATTCCTGCTGGTCAATGGCGATGTCCTTGTTGAACCCGAAATGGTCACTCGTACGCTTAGCAACCACCAGACTATGGGCAGCGATGTCACAATGTTGGTCACTTTGGTTTCTAATCCTGAACAATTTGGTACTGTTAAGATTGGTCCAAATGGTATTGTTGAAAAATTGGTAGAGAAAGGTGGTCCTGAGCGATATGTTAGTAATTATGCAGTAGCTGGAGTTTCTGTTTTCAGTACGGATGTTCTTCCACTTCTTGAAAAGCATCACGCAATGGAACTCGCTTTTGAAGAATTCATTAAAAGTGGCAATCAAGTATCCGCTACAGTGTGGGAGAAAGAGTGGGCTGAGTTCACATGGCCTTGGGATATGCTCAATGCAAATCGGATAGTCATGGATCGTCTCCTGAAGGGAAAAGGAAGCTTCATTGCGGAATCAGCAAATGTACATTCAAGTGTGGTTATAGAAGGATCGGTCTATATCGATAAGGGTAGCATCATCCGTCCTAATACAACTCTACGTGGTCCAATATATATTGGTAAGAATGTCTATGTTGGTAACAACTCTCTTGTTCGAGATTACAGCAGTCTTTGTGATGGAGTTCGTATAGGTTATGCTGTAGAGATTCGTAATAGTATGATCTTCGAAAGAGTCAATTTAGGAAGGATGACATATCTAGCAGATTCCATCATCGGTGCTGACACATGCATTGAAGCAGGTGCTCAACTCTGGAACTGGCGTCCTGGGGGTGAACCACTTTATCTCAAACAAAAAGAGGAGACAGTAAAAGTCCCCCTTAACAAATTTGGAGTCATTGTTGGTGATAATGTTGTCATTGGCGTTAATGCATCAATATATCCTGCTACCAGGATTGGAGAAGATAGTGTAATTTCAGCAGGATGTGTGGTGCAAGAAGATATACCGCCGCGGAGTGATGTAACACTCCAACAAAAGCTAAAGATTACAGAACGTAAGGATCTGAAAGGACGTGATTAGAGAACTAGAATTCACTCAATGATAGCTTTGCTACTAAAATCTCATCAGCATAAACATTCATTGCATTTTCACATTCAACTAACTTGATATCTGGGTTGTCCATATCTTCTGGTAAAAAGATTCGATGCCCTTCAATAATCATACTAGTTCTGTATTCGTTATCCAGAATTATGATATCATGACTAATCCTGATTGGCGCAGATGGTTTTACTGGAATAAGTCCAACTTTGTAAAGAAGTGCATCAAGTTGGCGAGTTTCAAGGTCTGTCAGTTGTAATCTGATTGATTCATAACCTAGGTACCTATCTTTCCCTGAACGTATTTCATGATCCTGATACTTTCCTGCAAATAATCTCTCTACTGCTAAATAAGGCCCCAGCCCTCTAGAAAGCACATCTCCATCGGTATTGAGTTCACTCATTCCTTTGTCTTTAGTTGCTGGATGACTCAGTTCATGCGAGATTAATCCTGTCACTGCTGCATCATGCCAATCTTTCACATCTCTGCTGATTCTTATTGATATTTTATTGCTTGATTCTTCCCACCGAATTTGCGCGAAGCTCGATGTTTTTCTCCAAGTAACATCTATTGTATATCTTTGAAGTTCTGGATATGCTAGTCTAACAAGTTTCTCAGATAATATACCAATATCCAGAACTTTAGTCAAAGCATTTAGAGCTCCTTCGTTATTTCTAAAAAAGCGAGCAATGAGCATCTTTAAAAGTCAATCCCGGATTTTCCGCCGTGAACCTAGTAACAGGTATCTAGGAGAGTAATTACTATCAGCCGTAAAAAGTGGGGCAAAACAGCCACAAAGACCGAGAGAGTTATTCGAGATGCAATTCCAAAACCTGATACTCAATCAGGAATCGAGGAATATCTCATGAAGGCAAAATCCGTAACATGTTATGATTTAGCTAATCGGTTCAATATTCGAATGAGCATAGCACGTAGAATTCTAAAAGAAAAAGAGGCTGAGGGATCTGTTGTCCCTTATATCCGTGAAGGTGGATTTGTGGTCTATACTACACCCTCTGAATTAGAGAAGCGAGAAGGTGGCTCTCCAATAATGGTGGCTGATGCTCTCGAGGAAATCGCATCAAGTGTTCATAAAGAACCTGTGATTACCGAAGAGATGGATCTTGCTCTTGCTGCCGCATCAAGTCCAGAATTAGTTAAGCCAAGCAAACTTGCTTTCAAACGCAGAGAGGCTGGTGAGAAGAAGGAGCGTAAAGACACTCGTCCGGAGATTATTGTTGAGCCTTTGGAAACCCCTGCCCCTAGAGCAGAACCAAGAATGGAGAGAGAGGAAGAGGACGAGATTTCTAAGAAGAAACCAGCTCCCAAGAAAGCTCCAAGGAAAAAACCTGAGGATAAACCTGCTCCTAAGAAAGAAGCTGTAAAGAAAACTGAAGAAAAGAAGGCTGAAAAGAAAGCGGCTCCTAAAGCTAAAACAAAGAAGGACGCCGAGAAGAAGGAAGTTCCTAAGAAGACCGCTAAGAAGGAAGCCGAGAAGAAGGAAGCTCCTAAGAAGACCACTAAGAAGAAAGCTGATGAGAAGAAAGCTCCTAAGAAGACCACTAAGAAGGAAGCTGAGAAGAAGGAAGCTCCTAAGAAGACCACTAAGAAGAAAACTGATGAGAAGAAGTCTACAAAGAAATAGTGCAAAAATACATTCATGCGCAATCCTTTGTCTTCTTCCTAGAGTGGATGGTCACCACTTATTTTGATAAGCTGAAATATAAAAAAAAGATATTTTGGTCTCGCACTCATCTATCAAAGACTGAAAGATACACTAGTGCGAGCCAATAATGTTGTCTTATACTGACTGATGTTACTTCAGAGCAGCAATCTGCTTATCAACGTCTTCTAGCTGTGTATCTAACTCGGACTCTTTGGTTTTATATTCATCTTCGGGAATGTATCCTCGCATGTAGTCAAAACGCAAGTCAGTGAGTTGAGCTTTAAGTCTATCTTTTTGCTGAAGCAGGAAGTCCAACTGGTCACTACCTTCTGCTGGTGTAGCTTCTACAGATGCTACTGGCTCAGGTTCTACTGCAGGTTCTGGCTCAGGCTCTGGCTCAGGTTCAAGCGCCGGTTCAGGAGCCGCCTCAACTACTGGTTCTGGAGTTGGTGCGGTAGCTGTGGTCTTAATCTCCGGCGCAGGTGCAGGCTTAGCTGCAGAGGCCGGAGTCTCAACTTTTGGGGCATCTGTTTTGATGCTTTCCATTTTCTCCATATTCTGCCTCAGAGCTTCTATCTGATTGGCTATCTCTGTGAAGCTATCATTAATCGTTTTGTTGATAGACATCTTCATTTTCGTGAAGTTTTCAGCCAATTGGTCCGCAAGCTTTTTGGTTTCAGCCACGTTATCGGCGAAGTCTTCGATTTCCTTTAGTTTCTCCATTATAGCGTGAATATCAAAGGACATGTATAGTCACCCAAGTGCGCTAGTTACGTGGTTTATCCCCGTATTTAGTTCTTAACCTTTGCCTTGACGGATACATAAAGTGATTATTATCTCAAGCAGCTTTTGCTTCAGCCTTACCCTCAAGAATAGCTCTTCTAATTAGCTGAATTAATCTGTCACGATATGAAATATCAATGGCTACAAGTTCATAGGTTGGAATTCCAAGAATTTGCCCAACTCTTTCTGGAGTTAAGGCAGTTGGCAGATCTTGTTTGTTTGCTATACCGAGAACCTTAGCATCAGGAACCTCGTCTTTCACAAGAGTAACTAGCTTCTTACTCCTCAATACATTCTCCAGCGTACTGTCTGTAACTATTATCACAACTTGTGCGTTAGCAATCATCTTCGCCCAGAGGATGCTAAATCGCGATTGGCCTGCCAAATCCCACAGAACTATGTTTGCATTCTCAACCTCTTCGGGTAACTTCTTGATAGACACACCTATTGTTGGATCGTGAACAAGTGGAAGTGTTTCTCCTCGAAGAAGATGCAGAGTAGTGGTTTTTCCAACACCAGCAAAACCAAGAATTGCTACTTTCACCATTGTGACCGCAATCTCATCGACTTTCTCATCGAATCCATCCAAAGGTTGATTCGCCGCAGCTAGGTTCGCATAATCCCGCATAAATGAATCAACCAGCTGACCCATTTTTTCTTCAATTTGAGTGGCATCATCTGCTTTGTCAGCAACAAACATGAATGTGAAATCATCCTTCTTCGCGTAGAAGATTCGTGAAATTGCAGCATTCATGAACTCTGTTTTATTTTCAAGATCGATATTCCTCAAGAAGTGCGTGAGGTTAACTAGAAATTCAACTAAATCTGCTTTAGATTCACTCTTGGCATAATCTTTGGAATAGAGCATATTTCCCTGTTCACCAAGAACATAGACACTTCTGATCATGCTGGTTCACCACAATTTTCTATCAAGAGTTCAAGATGTCTGCGTGCAACTTGAGGTGTTATTTCTTTCTCTGATAACTTCTTTCTTATTATTGGCAGAACATATTCAGGAATGAATGATTCAATTCTTGGATTCGTGAGAAGCGCCCACACATCCTCTTCTTCGAAATGCACAATAACTTTTTCTGATTCAAGTGTCCAGAGAACCTTTTTCACAATAGAAATAGGAAGTGCTGTCTTCAGCGATACATCGCTTGCGGAGAGTGGTTCAGCTCTTAATGAGTCGAGAACCATGTAATTTAGGCTGTCAGCAAGTAGTCGAGAAAGTTTCTCTCTATCTTCAAGAATGGGAGAGTTTGGTTCAGTTATAGGTAAGGTTGGATTATATCCCTTACCAGGTGGTGGAGGGGAGAAAAATGTAGAAACATATTCTCTGTATCTTTCTGCAATTTCCGGTATGGTATTACTAGCTTTCTTGATCGATTCTATTGGAGGTGCACGATATCCGAAGATATCCTTTACAAGAAACACCATCTCTGAAGCTTTTCCAACTAATTCTACTTTAACAACACCCGAATTCATTAGAGGCGTCATTGCCTCTCGCAGGTCCACTTCATCTTGAACCTGATTCTTAAGCCAAATCGAGAGTTTTGCGGCTTTCTCTACTCCTTCAGACTGCATGCGTTCAAGAATTAGTGCTGATGATGGAGTCACAAAAATGCTCGCGAGTTTCTGTTCTTCACTTGTCTTTTCTAAGATGCTTCCTGCTTTGACAATCTCCTCTAGGTTTACTAAATCGGCATCTTCATTCATTAGTGCAAGAATTAATCGTCCTGATCCTGCAAGACCATCACTTACTAAGTCGAAATCTTCATCGGCACCGAGGATTGTACAAACCATCCACTTTGGATATTCAGAGCTACCGAATATGGCTATTCTTAAGCCTTCAATCTCTGCTAAACTAAGATTATCTCTATTCTCCTTCTGTTGCTCATAGAATATTAGATTCAGTACCTTCTCATTAAGGGTCAGTGTAGAAGGGTATCTTTGCTTAACAAGGAATCCTTGAAAGTCATCAAGATGAACCACAAATGTTGCTTCTGGCATATGCCGTCCCACTCTAAGGAGTTGCAGTATAGACATAAATGTTTGACCCTCATGTAATGCTTTCTATGAGGTACAGAAAAATCAATGAGATTCTCGGTCTTTCTCGAGATGTACAAGACATACAATGTCCCCATTTGGATTTAGAATCCAACATTTTTCACAGACATTATGATTGCACTCAACACAAGTTCCTATTCGTTGATGAAAACTTCCGAGGTTATTCAATTCAGCACCAACACTATGTGTTTCACAATAACCAGTTCCACACTGAATACATGTGACCACCTGACTTTGCCCACAGATAGTGCATTTTTGATTTGTGTATCGTATAGCAATCTTTTTTCCATTATCAGACCCTGAACATGATGGATTTCTACATTCCCCTACACCCTTGTATTCTCCACAGGATTGGCATACTGGAAGTAATAAAGGATCATCCCTTGTCATCTTGTTCACCTTGAACATCATCGTTTAAGGAAGTAGCGCGCTTGAATATGCGATTGTCTCTCCATAAGAAAGTATGAAAAGCATTCCTATGACTTGAACCATAGGAATCACGATGAACCTTGACCTCTGGAATCTCATAGTACCCTCAACAGCTACGAGGAGACTTCAGTTAGCAGGCGGTCAACCTATGGAACAATCTGTGCCAGAGGATTATGTATTAGCAGGCATGGTTCTTCGTGCTATTGAAAAACGTGATGGCCGTGAGTTCGAATTCATTCTGAAATGTTATCTACCAGTAGTTATCGCTGAATCACCCTTCCCAAATCGGAGCTTTCTTGTTGAACTACTCGGTCTAACTAGTGAAACAATAATCAGACATAAGGAATACAACACAACAGCAATTCTTGAGAAACTCAATTCTAGTACTGAACTAGAGGCAATCTCAAGATGTGTTAAAGATGCTCGTGATTTGGTTGCCTCTTTGAGAACATCTGAACGGTCCGAGGTAATCGGCTTAATGAGTGGTTTAATGTCTCGTGGAATTGCACAGGTGCTCGAAAGACCTCTTCGTAATCAAGTTCAGGATTATGAGGTTATTCTTTCAGGTCTTCTAAAACAAAAAGAATTCCAAAAATCAATAGATACTCTACAAGAGACTGCCATATCATTAAGTTCTGTTGAAGAATCTCTTTCCCATCTTGTCTATATGATAATCTCAAAGATTGAAACTACCGTAGAACGAAGCGAGGTGGAGTCTGAGCCAGTTCTTTCAAGATTGAATTTGAGAATTGAGTCATTGCAACGACAAATCGAGAATCTAGAATCTGAGATAGTCAAGATAAAAGCATCAACTTCGGATACAAAACAGACTCGACTCGCAGAAGTAAAACAGGCAATAGCAGCAAGACGAGCTGCATTTGACAGAGATACGGCTAGACGAAATGAAACTCTTTCTGATATTCAAGGAACATCTCGCTCTTTACTTATTGAACGAGATAATTTGAGTGCTGAGTTTCAGGCTGCAAATACCACTATCCATGATCAACTCGTTTCTATCATTGATATGTCAGTACCACTATCCCCCGTCAACACTGGAGAAAAAGGCGCACTTGTTTTACTACCATTCTTCTTTGCTGGTTTCTCTAAAAAAGGGCAGTTGCAGATTGAGGTCTATCCTATCTCTCAACTGACTACAAATGGAGAGAAAGTAAGTCGCAGGCGTGATTTTGTTGATGGTTTCACAAGCCCTTCACGAGCTGTGGATGCAATAACCTCCATACTAAGTGAAAGAGCAAATAATGATGTAGCATTAAGAAAATTCATTCGCGAATCATCTCAAAACTTCAATCTTTTAGCTGTTAAAGAATCAAGAAACCTTATTCTTGAGGGGGCTGAATCCCTAAAGGGCGATGGACTTGTGAAACAGCCGCTTGTCAATGAATTACAGGCTATTCTTTCAGGAACTCCTGAATTGAAAATTAAGCCACGCATGAAACGTCGTGTGACGCCACTAGTAACAGAAGCGGAACTTTGTCGAATACATTTTCATATTCAAAACGAAGCTGGGCGTCCTATTGAGGGAGCTGAGCTTGAGCTAGGTGCGCTCTCTGCAAAATCTGACAATAAAGGAGTCATTGTGGTTTCCATACCGATGAGTAACTATGAAGGAGTTGTCCGTGCTCCAGGATATTTCGATAAATCAGTGGAATTTGCACTTACCTCAAAGAGCGATGCTGCAATTCCAATAATGCTTAATTCACTCTCACACGAAGACCAGCTCTCAGCACGATTGGATGAGCTTGTTGATAGATCGCGTCGTCTTGATATGATTCGAGATCGATTATGGAGTGCCTTCGAAACTCAAGGAAGTACCTTGTTGAGTATTCCTGCGTATCGATCTGCACTCTTTGAGCTTCTTGCTGAATTAGGATACGAACCCGAATCATGGATTGCTGAAGCGAAGAAGCAAAAAGGAATGGTGAAACGACTTCTTAAGAGAGATAATAGAACCGATGGACTTCGCCGTGATATTTTAAAAATGGCTGAGGAATCTAAAACGTTTGGAGGAATCATGCTTTTCTCAGAACTCCTTGTTCGATTAGATACTGCTGGCTGGGCGACTCATGCTGACGAGATTGAGCGCATCATTGAAGATATGACAAAGGAGGGCTTAATTCAAGGTCTCTCATCTATCGAGGGAGGTGCGCTTCTAGTCGAGTTTGTTCCTGTCGCATTAACTCATGATCCACAAGAGATACTTAGCCTTGCTGCAACTCATGATGGACGTCTTAGTATAGAAGATGTTGTTGTAGGACTTGGTTGGACTGAAGAACGAGTAAGAAATGCTCTTGAGCTTCTTGTTAAGAATGGTGTAGCTAAGGAACAACGAAGTTATTCAAAAAGCACACAATATTGGTTCCCTGGACTGAGAGGGGGAAAGAAATAAGACATATAGCTTGTCAGTACATGGCAATCTGACGAGGTTTGATGAATGAATCGCGTTTCTCATATTGTATTTGCTTTTGCTCTCTTTGTAGGTTTGTACTCCTTAATCTTCTCCTTTAGTGTCTGGCTCTCTGACATAGGCACCCTTAGTGAACTTCTAGAATATTATGTCATTGGTGGGATTCTAACCAGCATTATCTGTGTACCAATTCTTTACTACAAAGCACCTAACAAAGATATGAAAGCAAGAACATCGAGCAATAGAGGCGCTGTAGGTGCAATGTTCTTTGTCACATTTTGTATAGGTTCCTTGATTGGTTCGATTGTTTTCCAATGGCTCACAGGTGTGGCAATTATTGGAAACATCTCCATCTTTATTGGTGCAATTATTACAGTTGCCGGTGCTCTAATGCCTGATTGGGATATACCATTCCTTGGAATTTCACGACATCGGAACATTATCTTTCACTCTATCGTTTTACCGATTTTTGCGGTGCTTGCAACATTATTGAATGTGGCTAGTAGAACTGGTACAATACTTGCTGCTGGAGCTGAGATTGAGTACTATATAACAGCGCTTTTCCTTCTTGGGTATGCTTCTCATCTCTATCTTGACATCTTCCCAAGTGACGCAAATCCACTTGAAATACTATGGATTGCTTCAGATATTGACCATAAAGCACCCACAGGCTTGAAACCATTAGGGCCTATAAAGATAAACCAAAAACATGCTCGTAGTTGGTTAGTTCTAAATGCTACAATGCTAGTGATAATAGCTGCTATGCTCTTTGGTTGGTACTTCTTTAACCTCGGAACCTGATGATGTCTTTATCCAGTCAAGCCGAATCATGACGGTCCTTACCAATCATCATCGTCATCGTCGAAATCGTCATCCTCATCCTCAGTATCGAAATCGTCATCCTCATCGTCACTTGAATCGCGTTCGGGAGGAAGGCCAGTTAAATCCTCATCCTCATCATCATCTTCAAACAAAAACGTGTCTGGGTCCACCTCAAATTGACCCTCTTGTTGTTCCTCTCCCTCACGCTTCTCTGGTTTTGTACTCTTTTTATCTGGTACAGCCATGCAGAGGTTATCAATTGGATCAAACCATTCGCACTCAGGGCAACATTCACCTTTAGTGGTGCATGTTAAGAATGCTCCACATCTCTTGCAACATTTAAGTTCAGACACTATTTTTGCACCTAAACGCTGTCACTACAATATTCACCCCAAATTGTCCAAATAAGCCTAACCATGGTGCACTTTGTTATACTTTTGCACGAAATGTCTGCTGTTTCCAGTCAAAGTTAAATGAAATACTTAGACGTACCTATTGGAGCTGTTTCCATTGGATGACTTGGAGCTAGAAATTCGTAAGGCTGTTCTTGATAATGCTGTAAAGTATGACGGAATACCAACTGTAAGCTCCGTGATGAGTGCGTTACTTGGGTCTAGATCAGACTTGCGATCTCGCGCAAGTGAGGTTAAGCAACTTGTTCAAAGGCTTGTTGAAGAGATTACTAAAATGTCAAAGGAAGACCAGATTAGAGAGCTCAAGAAGTTAGCTCCAGAGCTCCTTAAGTCCCATGATAAAACTGAAACGCTTGAAGACAAAGAGCCTCCTGAACTTCCGAATGTTGATAAATGGTCAAAGATAGTCATGCGTCTTGCGCCATTTCCTTCAGGTCCATTACATGTAGGTAATGCTCGCATGGTCATTCTAAATGACTATTACGTGAAAAGATACAATGGTGAACTAATTCTTGTTTTCGATGATACGATTGGTTCAGCTGAAAAAATTGTTGAGCCTGAAGCTTTTGATTTGATACCAGAAGGTTTAGAGTATCTAGATGTGAAAATACACAAGACTGTATACAAATCTGACAGGTTAGACCTGTTTTACAAATACGCCGTTGACTTACTGAAGAAGAAAGAAGCGTATGTCTGTGATTGCGATGCCAGAATCTGGCGTACAGAACATAAGATTAAGGGAATCCCTTGCGCTTGCCAATCTCTGAGTGTAGAGGATAATCTATCAAGGTGGGAGAAGATGCTCGATGGGACATATCCAGAGAGAGCAGCAGCAGTTCGGCTTAAAACAGGAATGAAGAATCCCGACCCAGCGATGCGTGATCATGTGATTCTTCGGATATCAGAAACTGAACATCCTCGAGTTGGTACAAAATATCGAGTCTGGCCTTTGCTTGAATATTCTTGGGGCATTGATGACCACGAACTGGGAATTTCCCATATCATTCGCGGTAAGGATTTAGTGAAAGAAGGCAAGATAGAACAACACATCTGGAATATATATGGCTGGAAACATCCTGAGTTGCTATACTATGGTCGATTAAAGTTTGAAGATGCTACACTTAGTAAAAGTAAATCCAGCAAGGAAGTTCGTGAAGGTACATATTCTGGCTGGGATGACCCTCGAACTTGGAGTCTTCAGTCACTTGAAAAGAGAGGTATAGATCAAAGAGCTCTCAGAAAAGTAATGCTGGATTTGGGTCTTAGCATTGTTGATATCTCAATTTCAATGAAGTCTGTCTATTCCGAAAATAGAAAATTAAGAGACGCGGAAACTCCTCGTGTTTTCTTTGTCCGAAACCCCGTATGGATTGAAGCTAATGGACTTCCAGCTGACATTAAGATTGCGAAAGTACCTATCCATCCTGATTTTCCTGAACAAGGCTTTCGGGAAATTCCACTTGGAGTTCATAAGGGGAAAGCGACATTTGGGATATCTGAATCTGATCTGAAGAAGATGACAAAAGGAAGCATGTTCCGACTCAAGGACTTAGCAAACTTTATCCTCCAGGAGTTAAACCCAGTATCCATTCAACTGCACAGTCTCGATGTCGACGAGGTCAGGAATGTTAATGGTCCCATAATTCATTGGATCCCAAAACTCAATAGCATTCCTCTTGAGCTTACAATGGTTGATGGTTCCGTGGTGACTGGTTTTGGTGAACCTAGCATAGGCCAGCTCGCTGAAGGAACGTTCGTTCAGTTTGAAAGAGTTGGATTTGCCAAGTTGAATGATATAGGTATTCCAATAAAAGCCGCTTTTGCTCATAAATGAAAGGCCAAACCATAAGCTAAATACAGCCAAAGAGGACAAATAGTTAACAATATTCTATCAGTGTAGTGATTCGTTATGGCAAAGAAGAAGACAAAGAAAAAGCAAACAATAAGCCCTTCAATGTTCAAAGTCACAGGTGCTAATGCAAAAATGAGTACTGACAGTAGTAAAGGTAAATTATACTACTTCGGTACAAAGATAAATCTCGACAAAGCAAAGAAGATAGCTGAAACTGAAAGCGCTGGTATTCTCGGAGTAACTCCTAGCGAGGTCAGTATCGGGAAACCCTCCATCAAATATGATTTCTATTGTATATATGATGCTGAGTTAAAAGTGGAATTCCTACGACTCAGATCTCAAGACATTGGTGTTACTGAGCAGGTAAAAGGCGCATTAGTTGGAAAGGATGTTTACACTCCCAAGAAGAAAGGAGATTTCTATTCTATCAAACTAGACATGATTGAGCTATTTGAAATTAAACGATCTGATGGCATGATTCTGGATGGTATGACTGGAGGTCCTGCACGTGCATTTGAATCGCTTTTGAAAGGTCCAGGGAAAAAGACCGCTAGTGCATCATGGATTAAAAAGAATAAAATTAGTTCTGGAAAATTTAATAGTCTTGAGAAGGTTGTAAAGGTCGTTTCCAAGATGGCTGGGCAAAAACCATCTGGAGCAAAACGGATAACATCACATTCACTTGTTTTTAAGAAACTAGAGGGTTACTATGTGCCTATCTATTATGTTAGTGTGAGTGCAGGAGCGAAAAAACAAACACTGAAGATCAATGCTCTTGATGGATCTCTATCAGTATCTGTGTAGATGTAATCTATGTGTCTCTATAAGGAGGAGAACTCCAACCTCCTCCTCCAAGTGTTTCAATTCTCACAATAGCTCTTTTTGGAGCTTGGATGTCCTTGGATTGCGTAACGAGCTTCCCGATCACCTCCTGTTTTCATTAAACAAGGCGCAACTACAATCACATCGTTCTTTGATATTGGACCAAATGATAATCTCTTTAGAGCTTGGGCCATCTCTCCTGCAATGGATGTTAGAAAATAACAGAAGAATTGATCTGATGTGCTTCAAGAATTCCAGTCAGGCCCTTCGTGACTGCCCTATCTTGGCTCTCTGGAGTTGATGGTAATCTGTGCACATATTGTTCACAGGTTTCAGAGCGTAACAGAACTAAATCTGTGAAGGTGCCACCTACCTGAACTCCGATTACTTTCATATTGAACAATTCCTAGTAGATGGAACAGAAACATGAGCACTTGGTATTGAGGACAGTTCCTGAATACTTATATTCATCATTACAAGCATGAGTTTGGTTACATCGATGAGAGCCTCCACATCACCAGCAAAACTATTGATTGTGATACTAATTGTATCCTTTCTTTCTGTTCCCTCAGTTCGAACTTTTTCTGATGTTGTATTAGTACACAACTCAACTACTGCTAGCGAAGAGCCTCTAAGTATCATTCTAATGATTGGTGATGGAATGGGTTCTGAGCACGTGGAACTGGCACGTCTTGTTGAGGTTGGTGAATTTGGGTCTTTGAATATGCAAGATTCTGATTGGAATGCATCTGCGACTACTCATTCTGCAAATGCTGCTGTTACGGATTCTGCAGCTGCAGCCACTGCAATTGCAACTGGAAGTAAAACAAATAATGGATACGTAGCGGTAAGTCCTTCACTGGTGGACCTTGAAACAATTTTAGAATATGCTCAAACGCTAAACAAGTCCACTGGGGTAGTATCCACTAGCACTATAGCTCATGCAACGCCAGCTAGCTTTATGACTCATGTTAATGATCGAAATGACGACACTGAAATTGTTCGTCAAATTGTAGAGGAGGCTGGTGTAGATGTATTACTTGGGGGTGGAAGTGGTTTGTTCACTGGTGCCCAAATCGCTTCAATGGCTTCCAATGGTTACTCAATTGTATATAATAGAACTGAGTTATCCACTGTGATTTCAGGAAAAGTTCTTGGACTCTTTGCAGCTTCTCATTTGGTTTATGAATATGATCGAGATTTTGCAATTCAACCATCTATTTCGGAGATGACAAACAAATCAATTGAGCTACTCTCACAGGATCCTGATGGTTTCTTCCTTATGGTCGAAGGAAGTCAAATCGATTTTGCAGCTCATAATAAAGACAAAGTTAGGAATGCACTCGAAACCATCGCTTTCGATGACGCTGTAGATGTTGCTATGGATTATGTAAAAGACCACAATAATACAATACTCATCGTAACTGCTGACCATGAAACAGGAGGATTAGTAGTTCTGAGTCACAATTTAAGCTCTGAACTTCCTGAAATTCTTCTTTCAGAGGAGGACAAACGAACTCTTCGAGCTGAACGTGTAAATAATGTGACTGTCGATTGGACTACAACCTCTCACACTGATGCACATGTGCCCTTCTTTGCAACTGGTGATGCTTTCTTGAATATGCCTGAAGACCTCACTATCGATAACACAGACATATACGATCTCATGAAGGACTTCTATTTAGGTAATCCACTCAACGAAACAGAACTCACTACTACCACAACTACCACAACTGAATCAACAACGACAACAACCAGCGGGACTGAAACAACAACGGATACTACCTCTACAACAGAACCTACAGGTGGACCCAATGTCCCACTTGACTCATATCTGGTACTAGCAATATCAATAGCATCTGTCATAGTGATCTTGGTTGTACTCATGCAGATTAAACGGCGGCAATAAACCAACTCAGGTATCAGATGCTTTCCACGAAAACCGTACAATCCTTGAGATTGCTTCGAACCCAAATTGCTCATAGAGCTGGACAGCTGGTACATTCATAGGGTCAACTCCGAGTGTTAGAGTCTTTGCATTCCTGCCCTGAAGCACTTCTGTTGACTTGGCAAGCAATATTTTTGCTAGCCCTCTCCGTCGATATTTTGGATGAACGCCCATAAACTCTAGATGCTCCTCATCATCGGATCGTGTCACAATTAGAATAAATGCGACAATCTTACTATCTGATTCAATAACCAATGATGCTTCTTGATTGATATTACGAGACCTATCAAAGGTCTTATCGAATTCCTGCCTTCTTTGTTCTTTCGTCATGTCGTATATCCATCTTGCATCGCTTGTGGTGAAGGTTTCGTGGTAACACTCGAAGATTTCGTCATTCTCATAATCTGTCATAGGTCGTATCTTATACTCCGCATTTGAGGGAGTTATCTTTAACGCATATTCCAATAGATCTTTTACCATGAAATTGGTGTCCTCAATCTTCTTCCAACCTTCTGCTTCATACCATGACTTTCTAGTATCGAATGTTGCAAGGTTTTCTTCTGATATTCCCCCAAAACCAACCTCAACTCTGGTCATATCATTAGATATTGCGTAGTCGATCGCATTTGAAATAAGAATTCGTGCTACTCTCTCTCTATTCGTGTTGAAGTCAACGAAAGGTTGCCAACGTCCCACATTTCCAATGCTTTTGGTTGCACGTTCAATACCCATCCACCCAACTAACTGATTGTCGTGAAAAGCTAGTATAACCACTTCAATTGGGAAACGCTCATTCATTGTTTTTAGGTGCCTTTCCATTTGCTGAGCTGTATACTTTCCCAGACCCTCTTGCTCTCTGACTCTTGCAGATAGTTCTGCTAATATCTTAATGTCAAGGTCTGCCCATTTCCAGCATACAATTTTTACATTATTCTGTTTGGTTTCTGTGTCGCTCATAATATCACACTCCTAAACCTCTGAGGGGCTGACAAGTATTTTTAATTGAGAAGGTGTCTGGATGGCTGGTTCTTGAAGCAGACAAGCTTAGAGTACATCTTGTTTTATTCATCTCACTCCAAAGATAGACCCAAGCCAATGATGAATGTGCCTAAATCAACAATAATTTTCATCGTCTTCAGCCTACCTCCTTGTGAGTTGTAATGAAGTCACACTTGACTACATTCATAAGTATTGTCAACTGCGCGTATCTGTCAGGTGGATGGTATGAGTCAGGTGAGATGTACATCTGTGATACTTCGCTTCGGAGAGATTGGTATCAAGTCAAACCAGACTCGACGTCGCATGACTAGTCTATTGATTAGTCATGTGGAGTCCGCTCTACGAGAGAAAAAAATCCCCTTCGAGAAGATTCATTCGGTTTATGGCAGACTCTATATCGAAACGCGTGAAGCGGAAAAAGCTGCAATGGTTGCAGCTCGAGTATTTGGTGTAGTTTCTACATCCCCTGCTATTCAGACTTCTGCTGAAATGGATAAGATTCTTGATATCGGTGAGCAGTTAGCTCGTACTCAGTTCAAGAAAGGACTATCATTTGCAGTTGGCGCAAGAAGGATTGGGCAACATCTTTTCTCTAGTCAAGATATCAGAGAACAACTTGGCGAGAGAATTTTAGACAACCTCTCTGAACTTGAGCTTAATGTCAATCTCTCCAATCCTGAACAGTCTATCTATATCGAAGTCCGTGAAAATAAAGCACACATCTTCACTCAGACAATAAAGGGAGTAGGCGGGATGCCTACCGGGTCTCAGGGTAAAGTCGTATGTACAATTTCAACAGGACTTGACTCCCCAATCGCTGCTTACAAAGTCATGAAACGAGGATGCATTCCTGTCTTTCTACATTTAGATAATATGCCCTATGCTGATAATCAATGTTCCGAGATTGCAGTGAAACAAGCGCAGCTACTGGCTAACTACATCCATGGCTTCGAGGTCAAACTGTATATTGTCCCTCATGCTCCCGATATCGAAGAAGCCCGTAAACATGCTCCAGAGAAAATGACTTGTCTTTTCTGCAAGCGAAACATGCTACGGATTGCTCGTGAGATTGCTATACAAGAAAATGCAGATGCCATAGTGACTGGTGAAATCATTGGGGAGCAAGCTTCACAGACTACAGCGAATTTGCGAGTCATAGAGCAAGCAGTAACTGATTTTCCTATCCTACGACCAAATGCTGGAGATGACAAAGTGGACATAATGCATTTGGCACAAGAGATTGGAACCTATGACTTTGCAAATGAAGGCGCATCCTGTTGCACCCTTAATCCACGTTATCCCTCTGTGCGAGCAGACCCTGATCAAGTGAAATCCTGTGAGGAACCAATGGACTTCGGAATTCTGAAGGACGAGCTCAAAAACGCTCGGATTATGGTTTTACGAGAGGGTAAATAACGAAAGCACCTATAATTGCTATTAACGACGAAAAACCGCTAAAACATCGCTATATTCTACATTCAAGCATTGGAAGAATTCTTTCCGGTAATACAAAGTTCTTAAAGAAATATGGTCTTGAAAACGGTGTATAACGGCTGTAATTAGCAGTTAGAGGTGTAAAAAGGTCGTGCCGCGATCAAGAAAGGAACGAATAATCCCAGTAGCCCCGATTGATCGACTCATCCGAAAGGCTGGAGCTGGACGAGTGAGTGATAAGGGAGCAGAAAAGCTAGCAATGATTTTGGAAGAAGTTGGAGAAACTCTCGCTCGAAGGGCTTTTGAAATAACAGAGCATACCGGACGAAAGACGATTACAGACAAGGATATTGAACTAGCCTATAAGCAATGGAATAGGTAGCTCTGAATCGAGGTATAAGTTTTCAAGGCGGCATTTGTATAATATTTTATTCAATCACAGATATTGGTGATTAACCATGCAAAAGAGAGCTGAGACTGTAGAAGATATGACAGTACTGCTCTCTATTCATGATATTTCCCCGATTTACGAAGATGACATTGTCGCGACATATGATCGACTCTCAGATTTGAGCATATCAAAATTGACAATATTAGTGACGCCATTTTACGGTTTCAAGAAGAGCAATATGATATCGGAAGATAGTATCTTCACCAAGTTTCTCAAATCTCTTGACCTTGAGATTGCTATGCATGGCTATTCTCATTTTTCTAAATCAGGATCGTTGTTCGAGTTCGATGGACTGATGCAACCTAAGGTCACTACTCGACTCAAGGATGGCGTTTCAATTCTCAAGAAAGCTTTCGGAATGAAACCAACGGGTTTTGTTCCCCCATCATGGGAATCTCCTTCTAAAGTAGTTAGAGCAGTCAAAGAGATTGGACTTGGATATTGCGTCAACGGGAATAGTATACATCGACTCTCCGATGGAATGATATTCAGCACCGCTGAGAAAATAATCAGTGAGGGAAAAAGAGCTCTTAATTTAGAACCATCTCTGATTGAGATCGAGCTTGGTGGCTCCCTACAGATTGGTATTCACCCTCTTGATTACTGTACAAATGAAATCTTCGTGATTTTGGAAGATCTAAAGGACCGTCTTGGATACAAATTTCAAGCATATTCTGATTTCTTGTCATCTAAAGCATGACCCGTTCGTCAACTCTCGAAATCCTCTTTGGTATCAATTTGGAGGTGCTAGTTAAACTCGACTAGCACTCTCTCTTTTCATCCTCTATTCTCTCTCAGTCTTCTATTCCAAGACTCTTGATGAGTTCATCAACTAGCTCACGTGGTAAACGACTAGCTTGCTCAATAATCATATCGATTTCATGCAGGGGTACTCCTTTTTTGAGCAGATCTGCTTTGAGTTCCTGAAGCTCGAACTGAGAGAGTTTCTCGCCTAGTTGTTTTTCTTCAACCTCTGGTGTTTCGATTGTAACTTCTGGTTCCTTAGCCTCTTCCTCTACCAAGAATATCCGATCCTCAGGTGCTTCTTTTTCAGCTTCTGAAATCTCTTCAACTTCTTCTGGAGCAGAAACCCTTCTAGATGCTTCAATAGCTACTTCTTCAAGAATCTCTTCGACAGTCTTTCCTCTTGAACGAGCAGCACGGATTGCCTCTTGCATGATAACTTCTTTCACGAAGGCAGCTTGCTCACTCATCTTCATCTTAGATATATCAGCGTTGAATTCATCCAACTCCTCAGGACTCAAATTAGTCAATATCGATAGTTGGATGAGGAGTTCTCTGATCTCAGGAATTTCAATTGGTACTGAAGCCTCTGGCATGTCAGTTGACACTCTTGTGATCGCGAGCTTCTGGAATGTATCATTAAATAGGTCAGCAACTAGTTGTTGTCTAGTCTTGCTATCTGTAATTGGCTTTGGAATCTTTCCTTTTTGAAGTGCTTTGATTTGACTATTTATTTGTCTCAACCGTTTTGGAATGCTGAAGTATCTTGTCCAAAGAACCCCAATCAAAAACACTAGGAACAATAGAGGAGTTGCATAAGATATCACTGTTCCCATTGTTTTTTGTTCCTCAGTAGGTATTATTGTTACGCTTAGCTCAAGTTCTTTCTGTTCATAATTGTCAAGGCTAAGAGTTATTGTTAGGTCAACATACTGGGTATCGATACCAACAGGAACGAGTGGAGCATCGACTCGAATGGTGAGAACATATACGCCGGGGTCTGTTGTTGATCTGTTGGATACAATCTGAACAAGGGCTCTTTCACTTGTCACTGTGAACTTCGCGTTCGTAATACCTTCACCCGGGACATTCAGCCAGCTCTCATAGTAATAGACATAGACATCAATTGTTTCTCCGTAGTACATTGATATCGTACCATCAATGATATTATCCGAACTGAATTCGAGCACAGTTGGACGTTCGATGACTGTGATTGTAATCGGAATGTCGCTATGTGACTGTCTATTTCGCAGATCTACACTTATCCTTATGAAGAATGGACTATTGGGTAGAGCTCGAGGTACACCAGGTTGCAACTCAAATAGCTCATCTGCAGTTGAATCAAATACAAAATAGTATGTTCCATTTCCGAAGTCCATGGCATCAAAAGTGATACTTGATACTATTCCTCCGCCATATACTATCACAGTGACTGCTGCTTCCACAAGACCTCCAACATATCCATCTGAGTCATCTGTATCGTTATAGAAGAAACTAATTAAAATTGCATCACCAAATGGTATTTCCAAATCGTCTGTATGATTGTCTATTTGGTTGTCAGTTGGTGTGGATAGGGTCAACTCAGTCGGTACTTCTTCAATAATGAGAGAAATAGAGCCAGTACTGACCTGATAGTTTAGCTTATCAAAATCGATAGTGACTGGATATCTGATACCTGTTTCCAAGTATGTTGTGTTGATTAGGATTGAATAATACCCATTCCCAAGGTCAATTGCATCACCACTAAAGGGTCCCCATTGGTATTGTGCTGTTGCATTGTTTATTCCTTTATCAAAATCGATGTCGTGATAATAGAATGTGAGGTTCCCAATCCAGCCCCAGTAAATCACACTTGGAATTGGACTTACTACTTCTGTCTTGATTTTTCGTATTGTAATGGCAAGATCAACATAATCCTCTGCCAAGTTACTATCATCAGGTATGCCATGGAATGTCACTCCCCAAGTTCCAAAAGCCATTTTTGATGTATTAAAAGTGAGTTCCCATAGACCTGATATTGGATTGAAGGTAAAGGTTTCATTGATTTCAAATGCGGAATCAATCCATTCAATTGTGGCATTATTAATAGTCAATCCAGATTCACTTTCAGTGAAATTCAGGTAGAATGTAGTCATGTTATTGTAGACTGCATCCATTCTAGTCATCGTGGGGGTTACAAGATAAATCGTTGTGGAAGTTGCTTGAAGATCCATTTTGAAGACTGCGCTAGCTGGATCATAATTGGTAGCTGATGCTATTACCCTAGCTGAGTAGATTATGCCTGGTTGCAAAGTAGCAGTTGCATCTGGCAGCAGGGTTGTGTACCATGTGTAATCAGTTGAGTTTTGAATAAGATCATATCTCTTACCTAGAAACATCAAATAGACCTCCGATATTCCAGACTCAATCATGATTCCACCATTATACTCATCAGTCAGGTAGACAACAACATCAATAGGATCACCTCTTGGATGTTCAAATGCTAATTCTGGAGAGTCGATTACTAATTCACTCGGCAAAGAAAGAACAATGAGAGTGAAAGTTGTGGCCGCAATCTTGTATTTGTCTTTCTCAGCACGCACTTGAACAACTCGAGTACCTGAATCCTGAAGCGAAGTGTCGATGTATGCTTCATATGTTCCAGCTGGGATAATTTCAGAGAAATTACCAGAAAATGGACCATAGGTCCAAGTTACAATAGCTCCCGATGTACTATTGAGGTTGAGAAGATCTCTGTAATCAACAACGATGCGTACTTGTTCGGTCCAATTAAGTGCTATTTCGGATTCTCCTATTGGTACTAAACTGGTTGAGATTCTCTCAACGGTGAATGATGGATTAACAGACATTGTTGTATAGGGGTAATAATCGATGGTAATATTCAAGGAGTGACTACCAAATTCATTGAGATCCCCAGTACTGAACTCTATTGAATAAACACCCAACCCTAGATATTGGATAGTCATAGGACTGGGAACTATACTTGTTCCGTAGTAGTGGACTTCAAACACACTAATTGGTAGGTTGACTCCCTGGTCATGGTCAAGATCTGTTAGTGTCACTTCCACTGTAACGTTACCAGTAATCTGGACTGACGAAGGCGTCGGCACTCCCGCTTGCATATTTGACCATATGAGGTCGACTCCACCGTTTAATTTAATGGGTGACCTATTCTTGTAGTATGGCGCATTAGCTTGATTCCACTGCACCTCGAGTTCGAACACGAAGTTACCAATATCACTTGGTCCAAAAACAAGTGCATTGGTATCAATTGATATGGTGTATTTGCCTGGTAGACTCTCAATGAGTGTATACTCGCTTCCTTCACTCAATATCCTTACTGGATTCACACAACGAAATATGATGATGGCACCAGAAACTGGATTATCGTTATCTTCATCAGTCAAGAAGAAGGTGATATTCATTCGGTCTTTAACTGGCGTTGTTTCAATCTGTTGCGGTTCGACAAGGATTATTCGCTGTGTTGTGGATACTTTCATAGAAGTTCCATCATCTGTGTAGAAGGGGGATGTAGTAACAGGCCAATTTACAAAGACTGTGATGTTGAAATCTTTGACCAATTTAGTAGATAGAACTGTTGAGTTAATTGACACAATAAATATTGAACCAACTGGTGTCAAGACATACTGATTTGAAGCCAGAAGTGTTCCATTTGAATAGATTAAGACATAGTTCGATGCGATGCCTGAGATCTGAAGTCCACTAATTGCATCAACATAAGCAAAAGTGAAGGTCATATTGTCTAGATATCTTGGTTGATTTGCAGGCTCTAATATGTCAACGGACGCAGTCCTTTCTATTGATTTCACTGACACGAGCCTTTGTGCATTATTATGATACGGAGCTCCTCCAGGCCAGACTGCAGTCACATTAATACTATGGGTACCCAGTGAACCAAGAGCTGACGAATCAATGTAGATTGTATAAACTCCTGGCTCATCTTCGACAACGAAGAAATTAACATCCAAAGTTAGCACTCCCGAATTGAGAATGAAGTCCGCACCTGATATCCCAGCTGTGACATCAGCATCCCAATAATAGACCACGAAGCTTGCATTTTCACCAAATGGTGCTGGTATTGCAGCTTCTTGAAGATCAAGAGCTGAAGTTCTTGTCCTTATAGTGAAATGAACATAGACATCATCCCACCTATAGAACGGGTCCACATATGCATAGCTCATATTGAGCCAGAGGGCATGATCTCCCAAGGTAAGAGTTGTCTGTCCGATAGTTGTGATGACAACCAGATAATCACTGGTCGCTGGTCGCCATGTGATAGTGTAAACCCATGGAGTTCCCGTGTCATTCAGAATACTGAATGATGTAAAGGTATCATCGATATTAGCCAGCGTCAATATGTCTTGGTATGCCAGTGTGATGTCAATCTGAGTTTCATAACCAACTTGGCCTACTGGATTTGCTGAGAGAATTGTTGTTCTAAATCTCACATTGAGTGTCCGAACTGCTGAAGCATCATTCCTGAAGTATCCACCAGTATATACTATACTTACATTGAGGTTGTAAAATCCTGGCACTGAGAAATATCCTGTGTCGAGTGAAATCTCGAAGTTGCCAAGACCGTCTGGTGTAAGAGTATAATATGCTCCTGGAATCTGGACTCCAAGATAGTAGATTGAGAGAGTGGCATCAGGAATGCCCACCTCTGTGACACCACTAATGTCTATGTATGAAACATCGAAGGTAACAAAATCACCATATGGTGTTGGAGCTGGAGCATCGAAATTGACTTGTGTCTGTCTCATTGTGATAGTGAAGTAGACAAGCTGAAGCGTTTTGTTCGCATAATATGGCGATCCTGCCCACGTCACATTGATGTAAAATATGGCAAGCCCAACATCACCAAACTGTGCTGTATTGAAAGACATTGTGAAGATATGGGATGCTACATCATAACTCAAAGACGGGCTTTCAGTGAGGTTGGTTAAAATCGACATCTCACTTGAAAAGACTACGAGGACCTCCGGTAGTGTCGTTGAGTCAACAAAGGAGAATGTGAAGGTTGCATTTTCACCATAAGGAGTATTCAAAGGTCTATCTACTGAAACATATGTGCTCCTCGCAATTGTAGTAGCTTTCGTTGATGATGAGTCATCTTTATAGTAATTTGGACTATCTGGCCAATCAATTTGAACAGAAATGATTCTGTTCTTGACTAGTCCATCGCTCAAGACAGTAGAACTAATACTAATCTCATATGTATAGCCTGCACCAATTTGAGTCATCGAAAATTCAGAAGGATTAAGCATGATTAGGTCATTATAGATTGTCACCAAGTCTTTCGTCGCTTGGAGTTCTTGTCCAGTTTCAATATCAATGAAAGAAACCGTAAAAGACACATTTTCCAAGTAGGGTGTCTGAACTGGAGGTGTGATTACCTCGACATTGGTCGGTCTTCGGGTGACTGAAAGGTCGATATCAATATCCGCATCATCATGGAATGGAGCTCCTCCTATCCATTCGACTTGAACTGTAACAGTAGTTACACCAATTCCATCTAGCGCTGTTGTTTGTACAATTACTTCAAAGACTCCTCCACCAACATGAGAGTAGAAATAATCTGTTCCATAGACCAAAGGTGTAACGCCTTTAAGAATGAATATATTGGCACTTGTAATTGGTGACAGGTCATCTGCATCACTATAATACACTGTGAAGGAAACATTGTTCAAATATGGTGTTGGAACCGGAGCTTCCTGTCGCTCTAATGACGATGCGCGGCTTCTGATTTCGAACGTAATATACGCATCATCAAATTTGTAGAAAGGCGTTGAAAAGGCATAGCTCATATTGATGTGGAGGGAATAGACTGAACCTATAGCAAGTGAGAGCTGGTTTGAAGTTTCTACTGTCAATTCGTAGTATCCCATTGAAGGGTTCCAATCAATAACATAGATCCAGCTGGAACCATTCAGGATCTCGAATGCTACAAGCGATGAATCCTTTCCAATAATATCTAGAGTAGTGTTATCCTGATAGTATAGGATGGTAGTAATTGGTGAGGAATATGGTACAGAGGTGACCGGCTCAGACGATGTTATTGTTGACCTGTACCTGATTGTGAATGAACGGGTGTCTACTCTGCTCACATAGTAGAATTGTGTTGAAGTTATATTGACAATAATATTGTATGTTCCAGGATTTGTTTTGTAAGTGGTATTGAGCACAACATTGTATGCTCCTGAACCAATCTCATAGACTGTATAATAGACAGATGGGAGTAGTGATGCTCCATCGTATAGTGTGATAGTAGCCCCTTCTATCCCTGCTGCTGTTTCTGCGACATCGGTCCAAGTGACACTGAATGTGACATTGTCAAGATACTGTGTGGGAGATGGTGTCTGATAATCCAAGACTGTCTGACGTGCTATGACTCTTACTGAAATAGCACGACCTGTTTGATTTGCATAGAAGGGAGTTCCTTCCCATCTAACATCCAAGGTGAAACCTTGTGTTCCAAGTGCGCCAAATTGGGAAGTATCAAATGAAACAGTGAAGGTCTTGGTAGGATCATAATATGTGATGGAGTAGTCACTCAGACTGATAGTAATAGTAAGTTTGGCATCATTTGCAATCGGTACATTGAGCGCCCCTGTCACATCATCAAAAGTAAATGAAAATGTGGCATTCACACCATATGCAGTCTGAATTGGAGGACTAATTGAAACCAAGGTGTCACGTGGGAGTATCCTAACTGAGATTGTGTCTGTTCTATTGCTATAGAATGGTTCCACTCCCTTAGCCCAGTTGATATAGACCTTCATGTAGATTAATCCAGTCTTTCCAAACAAGTCCGTGTTGAATCTGATAGAGTATTTTCCACGGTCTGTAACTGGGTTGACTTCCCAAATCTCGACCTGGTTGAGATCTACGGTTTCTCCTACGAATTCAACAAAAATATACACATGACCTGTTATGTTGGCTATTCCCGTACCATTAACAGCTGAGTAGAACAAAGTGTATGTCATGTTCTCGAGGTATGGTGTTGGCTCTGCGGTCACAACAAGTGTAAGTCTAGAATCTTCACCGAGGATGTTGGCTGCTGCGAACAGGTAGCTATCCTTGTACGTACTAACTGGTCCCGTCCAGTTGAAATAAATCGTGAAGTTCTGAAGTCCTAATCCGCCAAACTGCTGTGCTGGAACAATTATTGTGTAATATCCTGGTTGCCCAGTGACATTGAATAGGTAGGATATGACATTGACTGTCCCATTCCATACTCTGTGGCTAACATATTGAGACGCAATTCCTTCACCACTATCAATGTCGCCAAAGAATAGCGATATACTGATGTTGCTAGTGTAACTAACTGGTTCAATGGCACTGACCAATCTAAAATCTGTATTATGAGTTCTAATTGTGATGGAGATGTTGAATAGACCAAATTGATAGTTTTCACCTTTACTAAAGTTGAATGAAACAACAAAGTTCTGACGAAGTTCATCATCATCAAATGTGATGAAAGTTACTCGATATCTCTCCTGAGCTGGTATGTATGTGATTGTCACTGAATGAATCCAAGTTGATGCAGCTAAGAATGGTGCTTCATCTGTTACTGGTAAATCATGATCGATGTCCCAGTACTCAACGTAAAATACAGGATCATCGCCAACTGGAATGTCCAAAGCGCCAACAGAAGGTATAGCGTAGGTGAAGGCTATACGAATCACCACTTTGAAGGAAATTGTCTGAGGTTCATACCCTACCTGATCTGCGGTAAGTTGGTACAGATGTTCACCTTTTGCTAGACCACTTACATCAACCGTGACCTGATAGACGCCACTTCCAAGGTTTTGTTGATTATAGATTGTTATTCCTATTGCAGTGATAATTGCGCCTTCTATACCTTGGTTTCTATCAATATCTAAGAAGGTCAAGGTAACGTCAAAATCGGTGTTGTATGGTGTCACTGCAGCTCTATCTGGCGATGACAGTTCACTCCTTGCAGGTCTGTACTCGAAGATGAGAATCATGTGCGACTCCGCATATCGATTGTCAGCTGGAGTGACAGTAATGAAGATCGTATAGTCTCCTTCAGGGAAGTAGGAAGCATCGATTGTGATGTTATATCGTCCATTCGTCAGATCATGGAATTCTTTGATAGGAATAATGTGAGTAGTGTTCGCGATTGAGAATTCTCCTTGAAGCAAACCTGTGATTGGATCTCCATATAGACTGCCTTGCTCACTTACATTCACTGTCACAATAACTTGGAAGTCATCTCCTGTCGGATACCGATAGTCTCCTGGTTCATTGATTATGTGAGTGGTTACTGACCTAATTGTAATTGTGAATACATAGTCTACTGGATCTTCATAGTTGCCTGTCATTACTAGGGATAGTGTCACTGATACATCCTCAACTAACCAAGTACTCGTACCCAAACTATATAGCAAATCTGAAGGACTAGATTCCCCTTCAGAACCGTAGCTTGAGCTGAAGCTGAAGCTAGAAACATCAGTTGCACTAAGCGTAATTCCAGAATCTAGGTCAGTTATCACAATTGTGAGTTGTGTAAGGTTACCATATGGTGTTTCCAAATTCCCTTTGATTGTGACAGAAGTATAGTGGTTTCTAATTTCAATATCAAAGACATAGTTAGAGGGATTATAGAAGTTTCCAGTCATCACCACCGAGAGGGTGACTGTTTCAGTTCCAACCGCCCAAGTGCTTGTATCCAACACCACAATCAAATCTGTAGGGTTGGTTTCTTGAGTGTCCCCATAACTTGCTGGATTGAGGATGAACCCAGACACATCGGATGCAGTCAGAGTATCTCCTGTATCGCTATCTCTAATTACTATCGTAAGAGTGGTCATCTCTCCATATGGCGTAATCAAGTCACCAATCACTGTGACTGACGTGTAGTGATTACGAATCTGGATGTTGAACTGGTAGTTGTCAGGATTATTATAGTTCCCATTCATCACCACCGAGAGGGTAACTGTTTCGGTTCCTACAGCCCACGCGCTTGTATCCAAGTCAACGATGAGGTCTGTTGGGCTCGACTCAGGATGGTCTGAGTAGCTTGCTGGATTAAGGAGGAAACTTGACACATCAGACGCGGAAAGAGAATCGCCAGTGTCTGTGTCGCGAATGATAATAGTTAGTTGCGTAGATTGACCATAGGGTGTGATGAAGTCACCGACCACAGTGACAGATGTATAGTGATTCCTAATTTGGATATCAAATTGGTAGTTGGTAGGATTGTTGTAGTTCCCACTCATCACCACTGAGAGGGTGACTGTTTCTGTAGCAACGCTCCATAAACTAGTATCAAGTATGAAATCAAGATCACTTGGACTTGGATCGCTCTGCGAGCCATAGGTACTTGGTGTGAAAGTGAAACTTGAAACCGATGTGGATGTTAATGTCAATCCTGTATCCAAGTCAGTAATAACAAGAGTAAGAGGTGTTGATTGACCATAGGGTGTGATTAAGTCACCAATCACAGTGACTGACGTGTAGTGATTGCGAATCTGGATGTCAAACTGGTAGTTGACTGGATTATTGTAATTTCCACTCATTACCACTGAGAGGGTAACTGTTTCAGTTCCTACAGCCCACGCGCTTGTATCCAAGTCAACGATGAGGTCTGTTGGGCTCGACTCAGGATGGTCTGAGTAGCTTGCTGGATTAAGGAGGAAACTCGACACATCAGATGCACTGAGCATAGTATCTGTATCTGTGTCAACAATTACTATTGTTAGAAACGTAGTAGTTCCATAGGGACTAATTAAATCTCCAATTACAGTGACAGATGTATAGTGGTTTCTAATTTGAATGTCAAACAGGTAGTTTAGTGGATTATGGTAAATTCCACTCATCGAAACCGAAAGTGTCACAGGTTCTGTCCCAACATCCCATCCACCAGTTGTAAGTGATACAGCAAAATCAGTTGGATTTGTTTCACTTATTGGGGAGTAGCTTGAAGTAAAGCTCCATGAATTAACATTGCTTGTAGTTGCTAATGCTAGTCCTGTGTCTGTGTCAACTATGATGACAGTCACAGGAGTTGGGTCACCATATGGTGTAACTAGGTCGCTGACGACTGAAACTGATGTAAAGTGTTTTCGAAGTGTGAAAGTTATCGTGACAGTACTCTCTTCTAAATAGGAGCCTGCTTTAGTAGCTTTGAAAACAAATACATGATCTCCATAGCTTAGTCCTCCAGTGTTCAACGAGATATTATATCGTCCTGCTCCTTCTGCAACGACATTTACAAGGGTACCATTCTCAAATGCGATGGTTGCACCTGTTATTGGTACTCCATTATAGCTATCTTCGAAGATCAATGTCGCCGTAAAGTCAAAACCTACTGGTGTGGTATCTACATCGGTGAAATCAAGTTCTGTTGTATGATACAATTCCAAGTCGAAGTAATCTGTTGCATTATTGTAGTATTGATGATATGAGTTGATGTTGATTCTATACTTTCCAGCAACATCTAAATCAGAAGTGTTGACTGATTTTCCATACCTGCCATTTCCTATATCGTTGAGAGTTAATTCAGTTGGCGTACCAGATACTGACCAATTCATCTTGACAACAGCGCCTGCTATCTTGTTTGAATTTGCATCATCAGTCAGTTCCATCTCAATGTACAGGATCTCTCCAGCTACACCATAAGCTGTCTTGTCACCTACAGCATCTGCTGGATTGATAATTGTGAGCGAACTATCATGTTTTACTATGAAGTTTCTTTCAAAGAGTCCTGTCCCGTAAGAAACTGTGCTTCCGGTGTCATTATAGTATACGGATGCTGTCCAAAGTCCTGCGGGAGCGGTAGAATCAATTATCTTTGATAATGTATGTTGAGGTGAAGTTCTTGACTCCTCTGTTCCTCTACCAATAAATGCGCCAATGTTAGCAACATTATCATACTCGACAGCGTACCATCCTACAGCTCTTGGGGTAGTAGCAATCCTCAACTCATCAACTCTACCAGTATGGAATGCCTGCGCAGTTGGAAATTCAGAGGTGTCAACATACCCACCACCAATTCCCCAGTTTCCATTAAAAGCCATATTTATTGATGCCGCGCCTCCTGAAGAACCTGCATCAGTATTATCTGCGCCATTGATGTATATCTTGTTGTTTGATGGTGTATCTGCATCCATCACACAGGCGAAGTGATACCAACCAGCCGCCCAACTTACTCGAGTTGTCCATTTCACCCATTCTTGACCATTGATTTCAAATCCAAAAACTAGACCTCCTGCTGAAGTAAAACCCGTTTCAGTATAGTCTGACCCTGTTAACGCAATGTGGAAGTTGTAATCTCCATCAAGATATTTTGCTGCAAGTACTCTTGAGGGTGATGATGTAGCACTCCAAGTGCTAGCAATATAGAACCAACCAGAGATTGTGACATCACCTGTTGGATTAAGATTTTGAGTAGAATTGATTTCTATCCAATCATTTCCATCAAAATTCTGACCATATCCATTTACAATGCCAGTTGTTCGGGAGTTACCAAACTGGTTTCCGATATATCCGTTAGATGTTGAGTCGAAGTGAAGCCCACTTGAACCTTCATCTGTCACATCCTCATTAAGCAGCCAGACTGCCTCATACCCATCTGACCAGAGTGTTTCTGGAGATTCAGTTGACCCAATAACCGGGTTTCCATAATATAGCAAAAGTGTATTGTCGACAGAGCTAGAAAGATTTGCTTGGACCCATGCTACTAATCTACCTGTGCTTTGATCGAATCGATCAATCTCATGTGCCAAAACTTTACCATTTTGAACAAAGACAAAGTCATCCCCGTCAGCTTGTACCTTTGTTTGAAAATCAGTATCTGCAAAACTAACCAATAATGGGAAGTTTGAAACAGTATAATCAACTTGCGCTGCAGGTATTGTGAGTTGCATGCGATAGGCAAATGATGGAATGTCCCATGTTGTTCCAGGAACTCCTGTTGTTACATAATTAGTGTACCAGATGCTGTTATCCGGAGCTGTCAACACGAGACCAGTACGTGCATTCTCTATCCATGGTGATGAAATGTTAAACTCAGCATTATCATCGACATTGAATGTGTATGTTTCATAATTTGATTGACCACTTGGTCCCAGTTTCAAATCATAGACATAGTTCCAGCTATTGAACCCGATAGTCCAGACTCCCCAAATATCTACAGCATCAGAATAGATAACTACACTACCATCATGAAATGTCCAGTCCGTTCCATACGTCTTTACTTGGCCAATTGGGTTCGTGACTGTAATCGGCTTCCACTCAGTCAGCGGATAGCCAATTCTTACGTTGAGCGATTCGGCATCCACAGGTGGTGAAACTAGAACATTTGCAGTCCATTCAACAACAGTGTCATTCGCTACATAAAATGAGGTTCCTTCCTCCATATTCTCATCGAGACTTTGTCCTCCACCAACAATATCCATAGTTACAATTGGGAATATCGAAACCGGGATGGGTGATGTGGTGCTGAATCTTACAGTTGTTGATTCTGCATCTGTCCAAGTACTCTGTATTGCTCTCTCGGTTCCCACGCTCACAAATGATGCTGGATTTGCTTGGTTATTGTATTCTGTCTCAATCCAAGCAAAGCTCCGAATACTCCGAGTTAATCGAATCTCATCAAGCATTCCGTCGAAGAATCTCTCATTCGAAGCATCTGTTGCCATGTTATTGTTTGCTATCACAAAGACGTCATTACTATCATAGAGATTGGTCCCTGTCCGAGAGACTTGTATAACTGGTAACGCATTCATATAGCCTACAACATTAAGGTCGGAAGTGGAGGTAGAGGCATACCAACTCCATGAAATGTACTGCCAACTACCTAGAGAGAATGATGTATTCGCATTCGTCGTAATCCCACCATAA
>JAEORO010000117.1 GCA_016840855.1 Candidatus Thorarchaeota archaeon
AGTCGTATGCTGATTTCGATGCTGAAGCTGGAGAGTTTGTCACTAGTCTATTCGAAGAAAGGCGTATTGATGCAAGCATCAGACCAGGAAAGTCGGCTTCTGGATTCTGTTGGTTTATCCCCGCACTACGGACATCATACATTAATACAAACTATAATGGAACTTTAAATGATATCGCAGTGATAGCACATGAGTGTGGACATGGACTCCATGCCTACTATACATCTGAGAAGCATAAGTGGATGAATTTCTACCCAGGATACTGTCTCGCAGAAACAGGAAGTATTTTTGGAGAGATGTTGCTAGTCGACAAGCTTCTGGATCGAAGTGATGATGACGAAACCAAACTTGCGATTTTAGATAGAGTGTTATGTAGTGTATATCTCATGGTGTTCTATCAGCTTAACTGCTATCTGTTTGAACACAGCGTGTATAGCGCACTAGAGAACAATGAAAGAGTTGATGCTGAAAGACTGAATGAACTGTGGATAACTGGACGGACCGAGGTCTTTGGTGATAGTGTAGAGTGGCTGCCTGGTATGGAACAATGGTGGTTGATTCCGATACACCACTTCATGCCAAGATACAGGTTCTACAACTACCCCTATGCATTTGGTCAACTTCTATCTCTTGTTCTTTATCAGCTCTATAGGGAAGAGGGACAGTCGTTTGTCCCGAAGATGAAACGAATTCTATCAGCTGGTGGGTCTGAGTCACCTAAGATTCTTCTAGCTGAAATCGGATTAGACTTGACTGATCCTGGGTTTTGGAAACAAGGCTTCAAACAGATTGAGATATATATTGATGAGTTTGAACAGATTGTGAATAGACGCACTTAATCTGTGAAGACAGCTTGCTCTGTCTTTGGACAGAGAGAGGTGCAGGCTATGGGCGGGGTTGGCTAACGGGACCTTTCCCTAGCCGCTCACTGTTGAGCACCCTTTTCATTTTTCAACTATGTAGTTCTGCGGAAGTGGATTCTTTAACTACCGAATCGATGATTTGATTCTCTCCCTCTCCGGGCATTGGCTAACGCTTCTTTTTGACTGCACATGTGATCGCTACCAATGCAACAGCAATAGCCCCTACAGTCAACAAAGTCCATGTTAAGTCACTGCTTTCCATCGACTCTGAGATCTTGTAGATGCTTAAGTATGCCTGCCACTTCAGTTCTTCCTCCTCCGTGGTGATATTGACCGTGTCTACATCGTAGGACACATACAACAGATTTCCGTGAAGAATTACCCACGGCCTACCTCCCTTCTTGTTATCTGAACGAACAAAATCTGTGACATTTTCAGTGTGCACAAGGTTCCAACTGCGGTCAAACACAGCGAGGCGTACATTTGGATAGACTGGAAAGAAAGAAACTGGGTTTCTTAGACTGGTGTCCAGATATGCGACATAGAAGTATCGTCTATCGGAAAGCAGGCCTTGTGACCAATGAGCTTCATGTATCAGGTCCTTCATCCCCAAGTAGTTCCAGTCACTATCATATTTCATCAATACCAGACCACCAGAGAATTTGTCGGCAGATACATAGTAATAGATACCATCCTCAAAGATGATGGAGGCTCCTGAGATATGTGAGGTATCATCAGCTGTGACTACTCCTATCGGTTGGAGGTCTGCTGTAAAGAAGTAATGACGAGAGGAATTTCCTTCTGGCCAGATTCCTGAAGGATTGTACTGATTGCAGATGTCAAGATGTCCATTAACATATGCGACGCAAGGGTCCAGGTCTCCCTGATTCGGATTTTCGAGTGGGAAGAACGTTTCCCCTAGGCGTGTCCAGTTGGCCGCATCATATTTGATAATAGTCCACCCATATGCTGGATTGACTTGCGAAACGAAGGCACAGTAGTAGGTGCTATTGACCATACAAGAGCCTGAATCGCCCGCCTCACTCACATTGAAATACCATTGGATGAGTCCCGACTTACCCGTTTCCTGCATGTCTAAGCTGTATTCCTTATAGGCGTATCCTGCCCCCATAGACGTGTTTGGTTCTGTACTTGCCTTTGTTCCGAATGTGACTACAAAACGATTATTTGCAGGAACGTAATTAATGCGGGCAAAGCTACCTGTCAGGAATTCATCATCTGGTGTTACTTGAATACTGCGTACGAACTCGATAGGTGGTTCTTGAGCCGCCACGGTTATGGATGTAGGCTGATTACACTCGGCTAAAAGCAATAATAACAATACCATAATTGACAAGAGCAGTGTTCTTCTGAGTATCCATTTTGGTTTCCAACAAGAGCGCAATAGCAACTGCTTAGTTCTTTGTTTCTTGAATTCAGACAGACTCTTACTCACTCACTTAATCCTCGTGGTTAACTACTGAATCAAAATACGACTGCTAGCAAGTAGATAAACCCTTTGAAGTTCAGACAGTAATCATCTGCACACACCTCTTTCCCTACCCTTTTCATGAATTTGCTTATCTAGGGATACAAATGGTTAAAATAGACTCTCTCAGATGGGTAAGAAGTAGAGGCTGACGGGGTCGGGTGAACAGGAAACTTTCCCTTTTCTGACACTGTTGATCACTCTTTTCATTTTTCAGCCTTCTATCTAATCTAGTAAATTTTCTAGTGATGATTGTCTTCTTGCTACAAAATCTATGAAGTTATAAGTAATTATCAATATTATAAGTCATGATAGATATGGGCGAAACAACAACCATTCCCTTATCAAAGGAAACCCGTGATCTCTTGAAGAAGTATGGTCAAAAGGGCGAGACCTACGATGAGCTAATCCGCCGCCTCCTTGAAGTTGCAGAGCAAGTTGAGTTTGTGAGAAGACAGCGACGAATTCTCAAAGAAGAGGAGTTCGTTCCGTCGTCCGAAACTTAAACAATCTTGGATATCAGAGTCCATGATTGAGGTTCGGTTCCTGCTTCATTGAGATCTGCTTTACAACTCCCGGAGGATTTGCTTCAAGTCTCACGTCCTCTCCACAGGCGTTTTCAGTCTCCGACCAACTGGCGGCGACCAGGTTCAGTGCAGCATTCAGATCCCTATCAATCTTCAGTCCACACTGGTCACAGACATATTCTCTCTTTGATAGAGATAGATCCCTCTTCTTGTATCCACACCTAGAACACCTCTTCGAAGAAGGATACCTTCGCGGAGCAACAACTAGTTGAGATCCATACCACTGACACTTGTACTCCAGCTGTTTCCTGAACTCATAGAACCCAACGTCCGCAATAGCTCGGGATAATTTCCTGTTCTTCAGCATTCTTGACACGCACAGGTCCTCAATCACTACCTTACTGTGGCTCTTGGCAAGGTATGTTGTCAACTTGTGCAGCGTGTCCTGTCGGATGTTGAACACTCGAAGGTACATCTTGGCCAGTTGCATCCTGGCCTTCTCTCTGTTCCTGCTCCCCTTCTTCTTTCTGGACAAACTCCTATGTAGCTGTCGTTGCTTTCTCAGTCTTCTTCCTAGGGCTTGCGGATTGGCAAAGACAGTACCATCAGAGAGCGTGGCTAGGACCTTGATTCCAAGATCCACTCCCGCTATCTGTCCACTGATAGGAAATGAGTCTGGGATCTCCTCCTCTACTGTGACTGACACGAACCAGCGATCCGCCCTTCTCCTTACAGTGGCTGAGAGAATACGTCCAGCACAGTAGACATCTCGTTTCTCCTTGAGTCGGACCTTTCCAACCCGTGGGAGCTGGATTTTCCTGTCCTCGAACCTGATGGTCCCAGTAAACCTAAAGCTGTCCCGGACGCCCTTCCTCTTAAAGCGAGGAAACCCAATCTTCCTTCTCTTCTTCCCACCTCGGTAGAAATTCTGAAAAGCCCGATGGAGGTCTCTCAAAGCCTCCTGAGGTGCACACTTTGAAACCTCGTACATCCATGGGAATTGGGACGTCTTAAGACTGTTCAGCAACTTGTGCTGTTTTATGGCATCAGTGAAACGGTTCCTTCCATGATTGGCCTTAAAGAGTTGGATGCGTTGTTCAAGACCCCAGTTGTATGCAAAACGTGCAACTCCTGCATGTTGGTGAAGGCTCGACCTCTGGCGGTTATTCGGGTCGAGTTCGTACCTGTAAGCCTTGTTCACCAGCATGATACTCATGAATCAGTGAAGAGGTGGGAATTTAAGCTCGTACAGAAATGAGTGGCCTACCTACATCAACTCTTTGATGAAAGTCCAAGACTATTCAGGTTTCTAGCAGCTTTTATCAATTCCTCGCCCACGTATAGTGTTTTCTTATCCAAGACAGCAGTGGCTCAATTGGATTTGCTAGACTCTAGACAGAAGGATCGAATCAAAGCTGGACTTAAGGAGCTTGAAGATGACCCATTTCGAAGGCGGTCTGGTGCTGACATCAAAAAACTCATCACACATGATGAACCGCCTCTGTTCCGATTGCGTATTGGAGAATATAGAGCGATTTACTTTGTGATAAATCATGACATTAGAGTCACTGAAATAATTCATAGAAGCAGAGGTTACAAGTGGCTAGAATAACCTCTCTCAGATGGGTAAGAAGTAGAGGCTGACGGGGTCGGGTGAACAGGGAACTTTCCCCTTTCTGACATTGTTGAGCACCCTTTTCATTTTGTAAATATCAATCACTGATTAGCAGGCTTTCTATTTCTGTGAAAAGATGATATCCTTCATTTTACTGGTTTTCTGATTTTATCAGTATGCCGTTTAAAGATTGAATAGATTATCCAACCGAATAGGCGGTCAACAATTCGAGGCGGCATTCCTTCCTCCTTTCTTGTCTGATCTAGCATTGTGTAGATGTCTTCATAAGATGGCGTGCTACCACGGTCTTCAACGAGCCATGGCTTCAGAACGATTAAGTCGTTCTCAGCATCCCAGTCAATAGTTGGAATCAGATTATCGTCAAGTAACCCTCTATTTAACAATCCAATGTATAACTCTCTGTCAAGTAACCCTTCGCACGCAATCCACCTTCCAGAGAGATACGCTTCTGGCCAAAAATGTGAGGCAATGTTTGGCATTCTATCGAACAACCAATCAGGAATAATACCTTTCAATGCTTCACTTCTACATTTTGAAAGGTGAAATCTCGCAGGTATCCCTGAGGCACGAAGAAGAGCAACATGAAGATTAGTCTTCGTTCCACATTCGCCTGTTCCTCTCCTAAGAGTCTGTGAAGCCTTGCTTTTGGCATCATTGATACTGAAAACAATCTCATCTCTTACAAAGAGGAAGATATTCAAAGCTGTTTCTCTCTGGCTCTGTGATTTAGCTCTGATGTCCTTTGCTTTGTTCAAAATATCTGGATTATCCCAGTCGCACAATTCTGTCGGATTCAAATATTGACTTTTTTCACCTGGCTTTTGACGATCTTTTATCATTGATTTAGTCTCAGTCTTACTTGGTTCTCAATTCATATAAGATGACGCGAACAGAATCTCGTATTATACGACAAAAGGTGTACACCCTTGGTGATAATAGCCAAAAGAAGAGATGTATCAAATGAAAGATGAGCTTCTTGAGGATATTGTCGGAGCTTTTAGGTCATACACAAGACGCCAAGTGATAGAATTACTTCTTGAGAACCCTCGAGGGTTACGTTTCAACGAAATAGCGAGAGCTTTGAGTATTTATCCCTCTACCCTGGAGAAGCACTTAGCTAAGCTAGCTAGATGCAGAATCATCTCTCACCATGATAATCGATATCTATCAACTGTGAATTCTATTCTGATTTGGGAGAAATTCAAGAATCTTCAGAAGATTGACTCTAGTTCGTTTCTCTCTTCACACATTCTTCCCATTGAAAATTATGGTTTAAGAGATAGATTCGGTTCACTAAACTTCGAAGTGATACTTGACTTGATTTCAATTATTAATCAAATCAAGAATGACTTCGATGATACACAGAATTTCATACAAGCTGGAGGGAATTTAGACTATCAAATCGGAAAAACCGTTTACGGATCAGGAATGCTAAATCACAAAAATACTCGAGTTGAAATTATACTGACGCGACGACTGATAAATCAGATTCAGAATCGAGAAGAAGAGAATCTATTCCTAAGTGGGTTTGGTGAAAAAACTACTTGGTTGTATGAGATTGAAAAATGTGATTTGGGTCTTGGTGTTGGAAAATCTTCGGGCTTTCTATTCTTACCTAAACTTGACTTTGAAGTCGATTACAATCAGTGCTTATACTCAAAAGATCCAGAAGCCCTTGAATGGTTAAGAGAGCTCTTTGGTCATCTTAAAGCACAATCTCAGATTTTCAATCCTTGAACTATGGAATGCTAAACTCCCACTTAGTGAATGGGCCTCATATCTAACCTCCTCGAAGAATGATGTTAGAGGTATTTAATGTGTCAGTATGCAAAAACAGACCTCCTTTCCATGACTGCTAAAAATATAGAATTCATGAAGAATGAATGGCTGAAAGCGTACTTCTTAAATCAGTGACACGAAGGCTTGGTCCAAAACAAGTTGACAGATGCTTGTGTCACAAGCTTCTGACACTATTGAGCATCCATTCATTTGACAATTTTCGTAATCTTGGAGTGTCCCATATGGTTGTTTCTACAATAGGTCAGGAAATTGCAGTAAGTAGAAGTTATTTAACTAGCTATAGAATTGTTAACTATTGTTAATAATATATACTCGAAATTAAGAGGAAGCATAATTTTGACACAAGTAGAAAAAGTCGCACAAATCACCACCAAGAAGGCCTCAAAAAAGGCGGATGGTGAAAACGACTTACTAGCGGCGATTGCCGCAATGCCCGAACCAGACCGCACTATGGGCAAGCAGCTTCATGCTAGAATCAAAAGCAATGCGCCTACTCTCACACCAAAGCTCTGGTACGGTATGCCTGCATATGCCAAGGACGGCAAAGTTGTCTGCTTTCTCCGCAACACAGAGAAGTTCAAAGAAAGGTACATGACACTTGGATTCAACGATGTAGCGAACATCGACGAAGGGCACATGTGGCCGATCTCTTTTGCGCTGAAGGAGTTGACTACCTATGAAGAAACAAAGATTGGCGCACTCGTGAAGAAAGCTGTGAGATGACAATTGCAATTGATGGAGGTACCAAATATGAACACAGATGAAGGCGTTCCATCTATCTTCTACTTTTTGCTTGTGACCAAGAACATGCTTAAGAAACACAAAATGAGATGATTAGTATGACAACGAGTAGACAAATAATTATACCACACTTGTGGTTTGACAAAGAAGCCAAAGAGGCAGCTACGTTTTACTGTTCATTATTCCCACAGTCAAGAATCTCAAATCTAACAACACTCAATGGCACACCGTCAGGTGATACCGAGATTGTTTCATTTGAACTGGGAGGACACTCGTTCATGGCGTTTAGCGCTGGCCCTCTTTTCAAATTCAATCCGTCGATCTCATTTATGGTCAATTTTGATCCATCAAGAGATGTAAACGCGAGAGAGAACCTAGACATGATTTGGGGGAAGTTATCTGAAGGAGGCAAAGTACTCATGCCTCTTCAAGAATACCCTTTCAGCAAACGCTATGGCTGGTTGGAAGATAGGTATGGTATCTCTTGGCAGTTGATATTGACAAATCCTGAGGGTGAGGAAAGACCTCTTATCACTCCCTCACTAATGTTTGTTGGAAAGCAGACGGGACGTGCTGAAGAGGCGATTAATTTCTATCTCTCTGTATTCAAGGATGCAAGAGCTGGTATTATGAGCCGCTATCCTAAAGGGATGGAACATGATGAGGAAGGAACAATACAGTTTGCTGATTTTATGGTGGAAAATACTTGGTTCGCCGCAATGGACTCCGCCCAACAGCATGATTTTGGCTTTAATGAAGCAATATCTTTCATAGTCCATTGTGACAATCAAGAGGAGATAGATTTCTACTGGGACAAGCTGTCAGCTGTTCCCGAGTCAGAACAATGCGGTTGGCTGAAAGACAAGTTTGGAGTATCTTGGCAGATTGTTCCAACAGCTCTGGATAGAATGCTGACAAGGGGAACAAGAGAGCAAATCGACAGGGTCACACAAGCGGTCTTACCAATGAAGAAGCTTATCATTGCAGATCTAGAAAAAGCATATAATGGCGCTGATTAAGTGCGGCAAAATACATGGATGGATATGTGTTTGTAGTTCCAAAGGAAAAATGATCTCTCAGATGGATAGGGGAATGGGCTGACTGGTCGGGTATACAGGGACCTTTCCCTCTCTGACACTGTTGAGCCACCCTTTTCATTTTGCTATAGTCAATCACGAATATGAGTGGTTTCCCTGTTCCATATAGGAGATGACAATCTCTCCAAGATGCTCATTTACCCTTCAGATTTATCAATCATTGTTTCGAATAGTCTAATTAGACAACTGGGTGATTCAAAATGAAAGCTAGTCTTGAAAAGAGAGTTTTAAGCAAACGTATCACAAACTGCTCTAAATCAATGAAAAGAGAAGGACAAGACGTCCTTCTATTGACAAAACCCTCTAACATGTACTATTTTACAGGAGATGGACGCCTCTGTGCTTTTACAATGATTAGTAGTGACCAACAGGTTGCAATCGGCGTTCCACAAACCGATGTAGAAGATGTAACTGATTTGGCACATTTTGATCACATTTTGTCCTTCGAGGACGAAGTAGGCATGATTCATTCGATTGCAAAGTTCTTCAAACAGTTTGGAATCAGTAAAGGGGTTGTTGGACTGGAACACACCTTCTTGACCAGTTCGATGATGAAGATGCTCACACACCCACATGCCAAACCAGAAGCTGTGACAGTTGCGGATTGCACTGACATTCTTTCAAAACTAAGAACGGTTAAGGATTCTATAGAGATAGAATTGATGAAAGAGGCAGGACGGGTTGCTGACTTAGGGATGGAGGCTGCGATGGTGTCCATCAAGCCTGGAATGACCGAAAGTCAAATTGCAGGAGAAGGTGAATACGCAATGCGTCAAGCTGGCGCTGAAGGCTTCTGGCGTTCTTATGTAGCAAGTGGACCTCGGACACAAATTGCACATGGCATTCCTACAAATCGTAAGGTGGAAAAAAGCGATATCATTATGATTGACCTTCATCCCATTGTTAACAATTACTCGTCAGATATCTGTCGATTAGCCTGTGTAGGTGAACCAACAGCAGATCAGGTCAAAGCGTATGATGTATACTTAGACGCATTACAAAAGACGACTGAGAAATCAGTATCAGGAGTTCATATGGTCGAGCTTGAAAAAACGCTTCATAGTGTTCTTCAGATTGCCGGATATGGGGAGAATATCTTTGGTCCTCCCATACATGGAATAGGAATAAACTTCGAAGAAGCTCCGTTACCTCCTGGTCATGCTTTTTTCCATGGTGAAAAGG
>JAEORO010000118.1 GCA_016840855.1 Candidatus Thorarchaeota archaeon
CATAGGAAAATCTTGAAGAATACCAACGATGTTCTTCTCAATCAACGAGAGTGCTAAGTCTGGATTTACTTCGCCCTTTTCCTTTGTCACGTTGGGGTAATATCTTGAATAGAGTTGCAGCCACTTGCCAAGTATAATTGCAAGAACGTCTTGCTTGCTTGCAGACTGTCCATTTTTCTGCAGTTCTCTAGTTGTTTCATTAACAGATTTCATGGCAGTTGTTTGAAGAGTAGACCATGTAATTGAAGTTGGGTCAGTCTTTCTCTCCCTGCAAACAAATACCATGTCATAACTGATGTTCTCCATCCCGTGAAGATGTGTTGATGCTCTCATCTCACTTCTTACTGGATACGTAGTTGTGATATAGAATCCTGAGGTAAGCAACGCCTCTAAGAGCGCTCCCCAAGCTGCCAATTTTGTATGATGGAAGGTAAAAACAAGGATGCCATCCGAAACCAAGACCCGTTTCGATTCTGAAAAAATCTTCACTAAGCCTTGGACGTATTCTTTTCTATTCTTATCTTGTACACGGTTTTCAATCACTTCTTCAATCCATGGAACATATTCTGATTGAAAATCCGGATATTTTTCCTCCAGTCCAAGTTTCAACCAGACATAGAAGAAGTTAGACAATTCTGAGTACATCACATTCCCAAAATATGGTGGATCTGTGATTACTGCATCAACACTTGCATCTGGAACTGGAAGTGACTCTGATGAGCCACAACGGAGGAGAACATTGGCACCATCATTGAAATCAGAATACTTCTCTGCTAGTTTTCCTTCAATTTTTGTACGAAAAATCACTTTCTTCATTGATTTTCCATCAATAATTCGTTCGAATGGAGCTTGGCAATACTCCTTTCCCTCTATTACTAGGTTCACAAAAGCTGTGAAAGCACCTCTTCCTTTCTTTGTATCGTAACAATTTGCCTCAACTGGTGTCATTGATGGTGAAATTGAATGTGTTCGAAAAATATCTGTGATGAATCCTCTCGTCGCATTGTATTTTGCGAACATGTTGTTGTACTTTAGACAGTTAGAGAAAGCCAAAATCATGAACTCTTTCAGATTTTGATCACTGATATTTAGAATCCATCTGTAGATTTTACCTAGATTGAGTAGCTGACGAGAATTGAATAAGTCTCTGAAATCTCTATATCCATGATTGTGTGCGCGTCTAGTTTCCACCCCATTTGGTATGGCACTTCTAGGTATAGGGAGTGAATCACCAATCTTAAGAAATTCTTCTGTTGCTTTATCAAGAAGTTTACTATCACCTTTGTCAGATGCCTTGTAGCCTCTGCCATTTTTCAATTTTTTATTTTTAGTTAAATCACAGTGTTCACAATAGAACTCGATAGCATACAATCTCTCCTTTGGTCTTTCACTCATACCTTGAACTGTCTTGATTATGCTATGTGTCCCACAAGAGTTGTCGTGACATTTGAATCTGCGACCAAGGATGAATTTTCTTTGTGCAGCAATGAATTTTTCATCACATTTTGGACATTTTGTGACTTTCTTGGCACTTTTTGTTTGAAAGACGTTCCAACAATTCGGGCATACAACAATATCCTGCTTTTTGGTAGGCGATTTGGCAAGGAAGAAATTACGCATCAGCGGTACTACATTTGCGCATTTTGGGCACGGTATCTCTTTGTAGTAAAAATAGTATATTCCTTCAGCTTCATTACCACATTCTGGACATGTGGTACGATAATACTTTCGAAGGACATTTCCCAAATCTTGATCAATAGCGATGAGAGCCTGATGAAGTAGTTCTGGATCGATATCTTCGACCGATTTTTTCACGATAAACCAAGCTACAGGATTAAGATCACCTCCGACGACCTTACAACCAAGTCTCAGTGCTTCTACTACTGTTGTACCACCCCCCATCATTGGATCCAATACAACTTTCCCATGAAGTTGGACGTCTTGTGAATATAATTTCCAAAGATTCTCTGCTTTTTTATCCCATGAGGTCAATTTTTCATCTGCCAACGAGTAAAGGATAATTGAACGAAATATTGACCCAAGCCTTCGCGCCCACCACTTGTGCATGACATAAACCGGTCTATAGTGTCTTCTTCCAAATCCAGTGGACTCATTCTCAGCTATTTGGTTGATTTTGGCAATCGGAAATGTGGACTCTATAGATCGTTTCAGTGGAGTTAACCCTCCAACTGCTGTAGGTTACATTCCACCCCTTTCAATATTGCTGAATACACGATTTAGGTTTTCAATCGTTTCTCCATGAAGAATCCAGGAACCATGAATCCCTTTGACCTAAAGAATTCCACATCCAAGTCATCTTCAGAATGTAAGAGAATGTAGATTGTGGAGAATCCTTCCTCTTTCGCCCACTTTTCTATCGAACTAATGAGTAATTCACTTACTGAACTATCACTGAAATTGCTGCATATTGAAAGTTCGTATATCATTACCACTTTCTCATTGAACCCTGAAGGTCCTGCCCATACTGAACCTGCTAATTCACTTGTATTTGTAAGTGCAACTAAACGTTGATGCTTTTCTGGTTCTTTTGCATATTTACTAACATGTTCTTCATAACGTTTTTTCATTACTTCGTCATCGGCATCTAATGAAAATCGTACCTTTCTCTTAAAACGCTCAAACTCAATTTTCTGAACCGGATTGCTTTCATCCACTTGTTCCTTTCTTACTAGGAAGCCATCACCATGAATAATTTCCTGATTGCCTCTCTCCAATTTCCTTGATATCGGTATCACTTTGATTCTGTATCCCGTTCTATTGTATAGTGCTAGTGCTGAGGCATTATCAGCATGAACGAATAATCCAATATTGACATTTAATTCGCGAGCAAAATCTTCAGCTTGCTGTAGGAGCAATTTCCCCAGACCCCTACTTTGAAACTCAGGACTAACAACAATATCATAGATCCATTGCGGTCTCTCAAGGTCCCAGATATCTTCACTGTTTCGTGGACCCATCCACAAGTATCCACAGTATTCTCCATCATTTGTTTCTACTAATAAGACTCTGGCACTTGGACTTGTAAAATCGAAATATTCCTCAACTTCTTTTCTATGGAGTTCAAATATCTCATCGTCTGAGGCATCTGGTCTATTCTTAATCATTTCACCGTAGAAGCTTCTTCTATTTTCTGTTGCCATCATTGTATCAAAACTCAGCTTGAAGAAAAAGTCCATGTCTTCCTTGCTCTCTGCCCTTCTTGCAACAAAGTTCATTCTGTTTCAGATCCTCTACTAGAATTTATTTTTCCTACAGGTGATATGTAGACAGTCATCTCATTTTCACCATCTACCTGAATTAGTTC
>JAEORO010000119.1 GCA_016840855.1 Candidatus Thorarchaeota archaeon
AATGTCCCTCTCCAGTTTCCATCATCGTTACTGTCACCTCTGTAGGAATAGAAGAGATTTGGATTCCTGGGCTCTCCTTCTTTGATCAACATGTTCAGCGTATAGTCGTACGCGGCAGCTTGATGTGCTAAAAGCCATCCAAATGTTGACATTCCCGTTTCAGGTCGATAAGACAGATCTTCACATCCGTTTTCCAATAGGCTCTGAAGAGATCTTTCACGCCAAGCTCTGGTGGATGCCGCTAGACTTTTGGCAAAATCTGCAATATTCATGTTCATCAGAAGGATTCACAAACCTTGCCATTTTATACATTGGTGACTAAGCATTTCGGGTTATTGTGGGGATACAAAACACTGATGTAGAAGGTCAGCTTAATATTAGCGATTTCGTTGGTTTGAGGTCATGATGAATGAGGCCACTTGGAACAATAACCATGTGTTTTCCACACGTCGATGAAGAAACTAGATCTGTCCTTCAATCTCTGATGGAAGAAGCACAAAACTTCGGGGATTTCACTGTGAGATTAGTAGATAGAGTATGTGCAGAACCATCATCTCCGTTGTTGGAATACTTCGCTTACTTTTTCCCCTTTTACATTGTTGACTTTACCTTGACTGATAAGCTTGAGGCTGCAGGGAAAGTCCCAGATCTGGCTGAGCCTTTCCGTCTTGCTATCCGAAACTCTAGAGGAGACCTGGTTCCCTTGAACGAGATGAATCAAGCCGTCGCTAAAGCTCTTGAATCTGCACCCAATGACTGGATTACAAGTCACTTCTATCTGGAGTGGAGAGTTACTGTTGTCGGTGCATATCCTGAACTAGATATCGATGTGAAGACAATTGAAACAATCACAGAGAGTGTGTATAACAATAAGGATTTGGAGTACTTCAGAGTATATCTTCTTAGACTCAATGCAGAAAGATTTGTATCTGAAGGCAAAATCAGAGAAGCACTGGACCTCAGAAATCAAGCCCTCCTCCTCGCGAGAAAACATGATGAGCAAGTGATGGTTTCGTACCTTCTTAACACAATTGCTCTTTTGATAAAACACAGTGATGTAAACCAATCCATTGAACTCCTTCTCTCAGCCAGAGAAATGAGTGAGCGACTTGGTTATAGATACAATATGGGTTTCATTCATCATAACTTAGCTCATATTATGGGACTCAGGGGTGAAACTAACGCTGCTATTGACCACCATATCGAATATCGAGATGTTACAACATCGCTTGGTCTTCCTACAGCTCATTTGAATACAGTCATTGCATTCTACTACAACCAAATTGGTGATGGGGAAAAAGCGCCAGAACTAGCAACTGGTGCTACTGAAAAGACAGCTTCAATCCGATTGGCTTCCCCATTTAACCAAATCCAGGTAGCTTATGCACTAATCAATCTTGGCAGATTGGAGGACGCCAAAGATGCTCTTGCAACTGCTCATGACCTAGCAATTAAGTCCGGAACCTCAGAAAATCTAATGCACCATCGTGCAGTCGAGGGAATTCTTGACAAAGCTGAACGGAGGTATGATGCCGCAATTGATTGTTTCAAGGATGTTCTGAAGTTCATTGAGGACGACCCCATTCCCCTCTATCAAAATATTTGTCTACTCAATCTCTCAGAAATCGAGATTGACAAGCTGACAGGTGAATCATTAAAGAAGGAATTAGATTCATCTGGTCCGTGGATGAAGAGATTGTTCGAACATGCTGCCAAGAATGATTTGCCTGGAATTGCGGCTCGTGCATTATTGCTCAAGGCAAAACTCCGTCACAGACAAAGACGACTTGATGAAGCACGGGAGATACTCAAGGAGGTAATGAAGAAGGCTGAATCTCCAAGCATGAGGTATCTCCATGACTTGGCCATCACCATGATGCCTGACCTGATTGTTGGTTGACTGTTTCATTTGCGTCGAACAATCAGTTCAGTCCTTATCAATATCTTTCGCGAATTGAAAAACATCATATCTCAAATGAATACTATCATTGGGAATTCGAGAAGGGAGAACAAATATTTTCTTCACATCTTCGATTTTTTTTTTCAAGATATAGATCTTCTCGAACCCTTTGTTAACTTCTTATTGTCATTAAATGGCGTAGCAAAATAATCACAACCCATTGATTCTTACAAACCTAGCCTTTACTTTTCATAATTTTCCCAATCATCTTCAGATATCATGTCCTTCCAAAACTCAGTTAGACTGCCTTTCGTTTCTTCAAATGATTCCGGTTGTAGTTTTGTTGCGATAAGTGCCAGACTTCTTATGAAATCGAAAATTGCGTACTCGTCGTTACTAGCAAGCCATTTTTCGTCTTCCAGTATTTCATCCTCAATGTAGAGGGACTCCGATTGATCTAGTTTCGCTAGAATCCTTACCACATCTCTTCTCAGGAGTTTTAGCATCTGATCTAGAGATTGATTCTCAGAATGAGTCTTCGCTAACATGATGTTCGTCTTCTTTGGTTCTCATTTTGTGAGTTCTTCCATCGAACAGAACTTACAGACACATCACCTAAAACTCAAATCAGTCACTTCGTAAGACCAATGAAAGGAGAATCGTTGTTCGCAAAACAATCTGGTTGGAGGAGAGAACAGCGTTGGTCTTATTCATGACTTACTCATAATTAATGGGTCTTTAGTTCCAGATGGTGTCTGTGTTCCATATAGGTATAATGACATTATAATTATAAAGGTATCTAAAAAATTAAACAATTGTTATACAAATATTCATTGCTACAAACGAACAAGTTGCTATGAATGAGAAAGTAATGCTTCCCCTTGTTAGCTGAAACTGGTAAATACCAGCCAGAATTGTCTGACCTCAGTATCACCACTTTTTGAAGAGAAAGCCTTTACGATTCAATGATCTTGATCTTTTTCTAAATACTTCAAAAGATTGATGTAGAAG
>JAEORO010000120.1 GCA_016840855.1 Candidatus Thorarchaeota archaeon
AAAAAGAATCTGAACAAGCTCATCAGTTATAGAGTAGGTCGAGGGGAACTAATAACACGCCTACTGAATTTGAGTTGCAAGCAGTATCTCATTTATTACTGAATTGGCATTAATCAGAATTGATTTGAAAAAGAAAGATGGGGCATTATAGAATGAAAAAGAGCCCAAAACAACGAACCACATTAAAGGACAGAGTACGCAGAATTCTCAAGACAAACAAACTCTGTCAAATTGCATTTGAAGAATTAGAGAATGATATCGAAGTACAGACCATGCTTGAGGACAGCAATCGCATGGCAATCGACCGGATGGGATACTCTGACCATGGTCACACGCACTCTTTGATTGTAACAATGAACGGGGTACGACTACTCAGACAATTGAACAAAGGGCTTCAACCTACGATAGTCCAAGAGGAAACTGGCGATGCAAACGACTCTGAACTTGTTGTTATGCTTGGCTGTTATCTTCATGATATTGGTATGGTGGTTGGACGTACCAATCATGATGAGTTCTCAGTGGTACTGGCCCTCCCAATAATTGATCGAATTCTAACTAAGGTGTATCCGAATGACAGGCATAAACAAGTACACATCAGAAATCATCTTCTACACGCAATATATTGTCACGATAGGGTTGCTATGCCCCTTACTGTTGAAGCTGGAGTTGTAGGTATCGCTGACGCGCTGGATATGACAAAAGGTCGAGCAAGAATTCCGTTTGAAGCCGGACGAGTCAATATACACAGCACTAGTGCTCTCGCAATCGAAAACGTCAGAATTCGCAAAGGCGAACAAAAAACAGTCCGGATAGAAGTGACAATGAACAATGCATCTGGAATCTTTCAGATACAGGAACTCCTTGAGGAAAAGATTCGAAATGCGAAATCACTGATTGACCATATTGAGCTATATGCCATCATGTCGCCCCGAGAAGATACCATCATAAAAGAAGAACTTCGTGTACTTTAGACCTAATTTGTTTGGTTCACTAAACTTACTCGACATTGTGTCTAACGAGTTCACACACAACACACAATATATATGTACGATTTCGAACACTCGTGACGTTTCATACAAGAATATGAAAAAGAAGCGTGGGAAAATGCGGCTTGACCCTATTGACTCTCAGATAATAACAATGCTCCAGAATGATGGTCGTCGGTCCTTTAGTGAGATTGCGGATGCTGTGGGAAGAACTGAAGTCACCATTCGACGACGAGTTAAGAGGCTCATTGATGAAGGATATATCAAGCGTTTTACAGTAGTACTGGACCCTTTAAAGATTGGACGGAAAATACGTGCAGTCATCCGTGTCAAGACCGCGATGAAAGAAGCAGCAGTGATTTCCAAGAAACTCAGGGAATTTCAAGAAGTCAATGAAGCTTATTTTCTGGACGGAGCTTGTGGTCTGATGATTATGGTGACCGTGGATGATCTCACCGAATTAAAGGCGTTTCTTGAAACTCGTCTCGGACGTATCCCTGGTGTTGGCGATGCTGAAACCTGTATCGTACTCGAAGAGATCAAATCAGCTTTCTAAACTACTGGAGGTCTTCTGATGCAGTATATACTGCATCTCTCTAGCATACATTTAGATCATCTTCATCAACACGCTGAAACCAGTCTTCCCTTAGAAGCAGCAGCACTTCTTTTTGGTAGAGTGTCAAATCAATCAATCATTGTCAACCGCATTGAGCTGATGCATAATGAGGCATCTTCCAGCACAATCTCATTCTTGATCAATCCTGAGGAACAATATCGTCTCCTAGTTGAAGCGGAATCAAACGATGAAGATCTTGTAGGGATTTTTCACTCACATCCAGCGCCTCCATATCCCTCAAGAAAAGATCAGCAAAACATGAAGCTTAATCCTGTAGTTTGGCTTATAGCATCAAAAAACAGTGGTAGTTGGGTGAGTAAAGCATTTCTGTTAGAGAATGAGCACATCAAAGAAATTGAAATTTACCATATCTAATCGATCATCATTTTTTGAGACCTTTGATAGTACCAGAGGTCTTCTTTGGTTCAAACAAGACTTGATTTTTTCCGATTGTACCAATCAAAACAGCTGAAGTGATAACATTGTCAAGTGATGAAGATGTGCATTGCAGGATTCCCGCTCCTGTTTCACCATCAAACTCCATAAGATAGAACTTCGAATCTGCAGTAAAAACTTCACCAAACAGTGACAACATATTTTCCCAGATTGCTGCTCCAAGCTGCTTGTCGTTCAATTTAGCATCCTCTGAATGCAAATAAAATGATAGATATCTTCTACGTGTCTTATTCAACTTTCAATCCTCCAGAAGAACCTTCACTCCATCTGCCACGTAACCTGAACTAAATCTTCTACGATTCCTTTCAACGATTTCCTGTGATGCCTGCTTAACTGCATTTTCTGCATATTTTGGTTCCATGCCCAATAACTCACAGATATGTCGCATTGATACGGGCGATCGCAGTTGCAAAGGTTGCTTAGCGCCACTAGAGAGAATGACCTGCATTCCTGCATCAATTGCAGTCCTAACAGTTTCGCGGTAAACCTTAATGACCTTTGAGCGATTTAATCCAGCTAGACGAAGTAATGGTTCAAATCTGATTTCAAGAGCAGTATCAGACGCGGCTGCAAGACGCGCTGTTGTTTCGCGAAACCGATACTCTAGTGAATAATCTACTGTAATCAAATCCACTCTTTGATCTTCAGCCGCCCAATTTGCTAGGTCAATTGAGTTAAGCCTAACAGATACAATCATTACATCCTTCCTAACACTGTCAACCTGTTTTCTTACTATTTTGAGGTTTTTTCCAAAAATATCCGCTCTCCTCAGAACAGAGAAACCACTCTGTAATAGATGGTCTGGCTCTCCTTCGATATTGTGAGTTGCTAGACCTGTGAAACCTATATTCCTAGCCATCTGTACGAAAGACTCTAACTGCGTCGAGTCTGACATGCATACTCCGATGTCAATGACCATTAAGAACCACCACCAGCTGCACGAAGACGGCTTTCCAGCATTGCTATCACTTCTTCCAGCCTACATCTTGGGTATTGTCGTATATGCACTTGGACGCTAATAACATCCGCTTCTCTTGCTAAAACAATATCATCTAAGAACGCAGCCTGCTTATCAATTCTGATGAAGAAAAGGCAATCTTGATCTAATCTGCGTGACAATGAGTTGAGAAGACGTTCACGGTCTCTTTCATCAAACCTTCCGAAGATATAGTCCAGAGTATTCTCACAGCCTACCTTGTTTTTTAGTTCAGACGCAACAACTTGGATTTCATAACCTGAATGTCCTGCAGTTCTCGATATATCAAACTCTACAATGTCACGATACTTTTCCGGATATAGATTTAGAACTGCCACAACAACTCTATCTAATACCTCTGTAGCCCGGGAGTATGCTCGAGTCTCAATTCTCGCCACGAAAGACACGATGAACCCCCCAGTCAGGGAGTCTTGTCTATTTACCTAGATTCCCTTTGGCACCAAGAGATGGTCTTATCTTCTCAGCGCCCTTTCCCTTATTCCGTAGACCTCTGCTCCTTTTTCCTGCAGATGTCAATCCTCTATTCTCCCTGCCCTTCTGAACAGGATCGCAAATCCAATTGATGTTTGGATCATTGTAGATTACAGGATGACTCGGATCCACTAGGATGACTTCATGCCAGACCCACTTGTGGTCTGATCCAACCCAGTAGGAATTTAGGACTCTAAGATTAGGGAACTTTCTTCCAGCACGCTCCTCAGCAATCCAGCGTCGTGATTTTTGAGGTGTATACCTCACAACACCCAAACTTCTAGGCTTACGACCCATTCTTGGTCTAGGTTTCTCACGAGGACCACGGCCTGTTTTAATTCGGACAACTACATATCCTTGTTTTGCCTTGTAGCCCAAAGAACGAGCTCTTCCAAGACGCGATGGACGTTCAAGTCTTACGATATTACCTTGCTTTCTCCAAACAAGCAGTCTGCCTTTAATCAAGTCAGAACGCGCTTTCTGTTCCTGTAACCAAGTTTCATTCATACGTTCGTATGCCGTTGGCATTGTGAAATCCCATCCTTTGCTGTGATTATATTCGCTTTGTTTGTGGTTCAGCCTTTATAGGCCACATCCCGTGCGGACGTATCCGCCAACACAAAGGAAATGGTATGACTCTGAAATACAGTCTAGAGTCAAGTGGTCACCTTAGTCATTTACTTAAAGGTGTACCGCTCTGACTCTTTGTACCTATTTTAGTCCCTCTATGACTTTGTCTGCAGTCAACTCACCAACTCGTTCTTGAGCCTCTTTTGTAGAGGAGGCAAGATGTGGAGTCGCGACAAGGCGTGGCTGTTTGACAAGTTCCCATTCGAGTGGTGGCTCATTCTCAAAGACATCCAAGGCTGCCCCAGCAATCTGTTCCTCTTTTAGTGCCTTGAGGAGAGCTTTTTCGTCAACAACACCGCCGCGAGAAGTATTGATGATGAAAGCAGTCTTTTTCATAAGAGCGAACTCATCCAACCCAATCATCCCTTTTGTTTGGGGAAGAAGAGGTACATGCAGAGAAATGTAGTCTGAACTCTTTAGTAGACTCTTGAGATCGGTTTTCTTCGCCCCAGTCTTCTTGCAGAGTTCGTCTATATTCACCACATCGTACGCCAAGACTTCCATATCAAGTGCTCTTGCTCTCTTTGCAACCTCATACCCAATTCTACCAAAACCTATAATTCCTAAGGTCTTTTTCCAGAGCTCAGTACCTGTGAGTATTTTCTTTTCCCATCGCTCCTCTTTCATATATTTATCAGCTTGAGTGACACTCCGAGCCATTGCAAACATCATCGCAAAAACCATCTCAGCTACAGAAACAGTCGGAGCCTCTGGTGTATTCTGGACTTCAATTCCATGCTCGTCAGCTGCGACCTTGTCAACATTATCAAGACCAACCCCTGCTCGGACAATTAGCTTCAGCTTGTCAGCGGCCTCAATGACTTCTCTTGTTATCTTTGTGGCACTCCTAACGACGACGCAATCAAAGCCCTTAATCTGTGCCTCAATTGGTCCATCCTTATCCTTATTTCTCACTACAACTTCGAGTCCTGCTGCTTTTATCCTAGCCATAGCTGACTCTTCAATCGGATCTGCTAAAAGTACACGTCTCATAGGAACAACCCTCTGGATTATTCTGAGGGCAGTGCGAATCTCACTTAGTCTTAAATCAAACGGCCCCGACATTTTCTTAACATGGTTGAAGTACTGCATATGTATGAAACGACAAATGAATCCGGGAACTGCAATCGTTCCTTGTCCTGTGGTACTTCTAAGCGTCGCTGGAGAAGATAAACCCAATATTATCACACTATCATGGGTCGCAAATGTTTGTAGTAAACCTCCCACTATTGTTGCGGGTATTAGACCTGAAAGGTATAGCTACAAACTTGTCAAAGAAGCAGGAGAATTCTCCCTGAATATTCCAGCATCAAATCAGATTGATGGCACAGAATTTGCTGGGACTAAATCTGGTCGAGACCATAATAAGTTTACAGAGGGTGGATTTACTCCCGAACCTGCTATCAAGATCAAGGCGCCTCTAATCAAAGAGTGTCCAATAAACATCGAATGCAAGACCACTCAGATTATCCCCTTGGGTGCACATCATCTCTTTGTGGCTGAAGTGGTCGCAGTTCATATTGATGAGTCAACCCTTGATGAGAAGGGAAAATTTGACGCTTCAAAGACATCTTTGTTCACGTACTTGCCATTGAATGGACAGTATTGGGCTCTTGGAAAAGAAATCCCGTAGAATCCGTTTAGAACACTCTATTGATTTAGAATCCCAACAGGTTCCTCATCCTCATATTGACTAGGTGGCTTGAGATACTTCACTGAATAGTAGGAGTTCGATTTTGCAATAATCCAGGCGCCTGTAGGAATGTGAGACTCTTTCAAAAAGATGTCAAAAGTTATTCCTGGAAACTCTACGACTATCGGATTGTGTCCCAATAAGACAAATAATCCTGTAGCTTCCTGAGCCATTTCTAATGTATCCAATCGTGCTAACACTGGTACCCAGTCTTCTCCATCCCATTTCAGAAATGGCCAAGATCTTCTCGGAGGCCACTCCCCCTTACTAACAAGAATATATTCATTATCAAGGCGTTTGTAAATTGTGGGGAAGTGGCCACATTTGGCAAGAAATCCGCCAGCATCTTTAGCATCATTAAGGGTTGTGAAAATCTCCAAAGACTATCACCTATCGCAGCTTTTCTTTCAAGTCCATATTCAGGCTGGTAACTGAGAGTAGACACTATGTCCGTATAGCGCGGATTGGACCTGTGACATGACGAATCGGTATCAATACATTAATTGCCTTTTACAAAGATTTGACGAGTATATATTGCGTTGAAGAGAACAATAATTGTTAGTTGTTGCTTCTTATCAAGAGGTCACTTGGACCCCTTTGCACTCACAATCTTGATGACATCTCTATCTTTCAGTTCATGCTTGTCACTTATCCTCATTTTTGTCCGAGCATCTATTCCATGAATGAAAGACTCCATCAGGTCGGTGTGAATGTATCCTGCAAACTCCTTTGCTGTTGTGCCTTTTGGAACTAGGTACACATCGGGAAGCACATTGCCATCACTATCAGCAAGTGAATTTGCATCATGAACTGGGTATATAGTAATCATGTTCAGATAATCAAACACAGCACGATTTAGCAGGTTTTGCACTCCTGAACCACCATATTTCTTAAGGATATGTTCTCTAATCTTCTCTAATTGCTCAAGCTCTGTTTCCTTCAAACTCTCAGGGTGTAAAATCTCGAAGTCGTCATCTCCAGGTATGTACTTGATAACTCTCTTCTTTTCAAGGTCTTTCAATACCTTCTCTGTGAGAGCACTAACAGGTACTACGAGATAGTCTGGAAATTCCTCTTGCAAGCGCTTGAAATTAGCTTCAGCATTTGGCCTGTCAATCTTATTTGCGGCAATGATAATGGGTTTCGCAATCTTTCGTAGCATGCCTACAAATTCCTTTGTTTCTTCATCGGTCCATTTATCAACAGTTTCCGCTTTTAGATTCGAGTCACGCACCGCCCGCAGAATCTGTCCTCTTGTTATTTTCAAACCTGATAGTTTTTCGAGTAGCAAATCTTCAAGCTTGGCTCCTTCGGATCTTATACGACCAGTAATTCGCCGCCAATCCTTCTGAATTATACCCATCATCCACTCAACTAGTTCCTCTTCAAGGAACTTCACATCGTAAATCGGGTCGTAACTTCCTGCAGCAACTTCTTGACCTTCTGCATCAAGTCCTCCGCTTGCATCAACGATGTGAATGAGGACATCTGCCTGTCTGAGATCATCAAGAAACTGATTTCCCATCCCTCGACCTTCGTGCGCTCCAGGTACAAGCCCTGCAACGTCAATCAGCTTTATTGGAACTAGCCTAACCCGATCTATACAGATTGAATTCTGTGGATTGTCCTTCACCTCAAAATCAGCACATGCACATCGAGTACGAACATGTGTGACTCCAACATTTGCCTCTATTGTTGTAAAAGGATAACTCCCTTCCTTGAAATTAGTCATGCACGCTGCATTTGTAAACGAAGTTTTCCCGCATGAGGGTTTACCAACTATCCCAACACTGAATCCCATGACAAAACTCTCCGCTGCTAGTGATTCTATACCATTACCAAAAGATAAACACTTCAGTTTATCATGTCGACTGGAAAGGACATATCACTGAAATGCGCATTTGAACAATTAATACACCTATATTCCGATTCTTACAAACGGTAATAAGAAACCTCTTCCCTATCTATGTGGGGATTGAAATGCAAAGGCGAAGAAAAGGTGGCCGTGGTAGGTTCCCTATTCAACCAAAAATTGGACGCAGACCTAGAGCTGAAAAGATGACTCCTGAACCTTCAGGTCTTGAAGAACCAATTTACATTGATCTAGCCGAGGCAGAGGTTCTTCGACTCGTCGATTTAGAGGGATTATATCAAGAACAAGCTGGTAACGAGCTAGGTGTGAGTAGAGGCACCGTGTGGCGCTTGCTAGCTAGCGCAAGAGAAAAAGTGACCCGTTCAATCTTTGAAGGAAGACAACTAGTAGTAGGCTTTCCATTTGAAGAGGAAACTTGACGGTTGATAAATGGCATTGATGGAAAATTGTCATCAATCCCAACCTAGTCAATTTTCTAAAAGGAAGAAAAAAGATACATGACAGATGAATCGCTGATTAGTTTACACTTGGCCAGAGCATCATCTGTGGCCATTTGTTAAGTGTGATAGACATTCCAAAGGAAGGGGAGGTAAGCCAATTACAGCCTCTTCCAGTTCTAGGTATTACTAACAGTTTAGAGTGACCTCAGAGTGCATCAAAATGAGGTCTTGGGTGGGTCGTGATACGCGGTGCCACCTTATATAGAGAATATGGAATCATTTACGAGGAGTGGATGACGATTCAAATGGACATGCCCAGCCGGATTGAACCAGTCAGTGATTACGTGATTAGACGTCCCGGTATACCAAAATGGTGGGACCCTGTCGCACGACCACATGTTGCAGTGATCATGAAGAACCCGATGAATGGCGGAGAGATACGATATTTTCTGTCAAGGTGTGGTGAGAAAGACCGTAGTGGACGCACTTCTCTTGATGTGGGCGATATTGATAGTCTTCCTGAAGGGACTCTTCTCGAGATTAGGTACAGTGCTACCAAAGCTAACCTTTACCAGCTTGAGATGGTTGGCGCTACTGCCTGCTGGAGATGGATAAACCGCAGCCAAGGTCTCCAGAGTTTTGAAACCGAGTCCCCAGACTGGAACTACAAGGTTGATACCAATGTAGATCCAGATGGTTTTCTGTTTGCTTAACTCCTAAATGTATATGACACATCCGAATCTTTGCAAGATGCTTCTCCCTTTTATATGACAATGATATTCCCTAGGATGAGGGAAATAGAATGCAACCATTTGAGATTCTAAAAGGAATATTCTGGGTTGGTGCTCTAGACTACAACATTCGGAATTTTCATGGTTATAGCTACACAACACACCATGGAACTACATATAATGCATATCTGATAGTTGGAAAGAAAATAGCACTGGTTGATACCGTAATGGGTCATTTTGGAGATGAAATGTTGACCAGAGTTTCCAAAGTGGTAGACCCATCAAAAATCGATTTTATGATATCAAACCATACGGAGATGGACCACTCAGGTACGACCCCTGATGTCCTAAAGATAGCGCCAAATGCACAACTAGTCTGCACAACAAAAGCTGTAGACCAACTTAAGAAACACTACAAAGATGGCTGGAGCATTCACACTGTCAAGACAGGAGATGAGTTGGATTTGGGAGGGAAAACTCTCAGGTTCTATGAGGCACCGATGCTTCATTGGCCTGAATCCATGTTCACCTACTACATAGAAAAGCAGCTCTTGTTACCGAACGATGCCTTTGGACAGCATTGTGCCACAGAACAACGCTTTGCAGACGAGGTGGATCAACAGGTCCTATGGCGAGAGGCTGAGAAATACTATGCAAACATTCTCTGGCCATTAAGTAGAATGGTCCAACGGAAGATTGAGGAAGTTGTTGCGTTGGGCTTACCAATCAAGATGATAGCTCCTTCACATGGGCTAATCTGGCGTAAGAATCCGCTTCAAATCGTTACTAAATATTTAGAGTGGGCCAAGGGTGAACGGCTGCAGGATAAGGTAGTCATCACTTGGGATACCATGTGGGACAGTACAACAAAGCTAGCACGTGCAATTGCTGAGGGAGTTCACAGTGAGGGTCTGGAACCCATATTGAAACTCATTCCTCATAGTGACCGTAGCGACATCATGGCTGATCTTTTAGAAGCTAGAGGCGTTCTCGTAGGAAGTGCTACTCTTCATAATGATATTCTGCCCACATTAGCTCCTGTTCTCTCTGACTTTGAAGTATTGAAACCAGCTGGTAAGAAATGTGCAGCCTTCGGGTCTTATGGCTGGGGAGGTGGCGCTGTTAAGAAAATACAGGAGTCAATGGAGAAAGGAAAGATGGAGATTGTGATGGATCCATTCACTGTGAAATGGATTCCAGATGAAGAGGAACTGAAACAAGCTTTCGAGTTTGGTGCTGAATTTGCCAGAAAAGTGAAGTAGATAGAATCTATTAGAAAAACATTAAGGCAAATGTCTCTCTCCACACAAGAAGACAGATACTCTTGTTGGTGGAATCACTCTCAATGACAACCATCATCATCGGTCCCATCATATTAACGCTACCTACTATAGTAGTGATGACCATACTAGTTATCGTCCTGTTCCGTTTGCATAGAGGAAAGTTCTCTGAAACATCAAATCTACTTAGGTTCATGTTTCTCCTGCTCTTAGCAACAGATGTCTTTCTCTCAACATTCTATATGACCTATTACTTTGTCAACATGCCCTCTCTCTTTGGAATAGGCTTTAGTGTGTTAACATCAGCTCTCTTTGCAGCATTTTGTTTAGGTGGAATAGTTCCTATCGATAAGAAACGAGCTGAAGATGATGTCTGGACACGATGGTTCAAGGAACGTGACAGCTGGAATGAAGAGCGAAAGAAACGAGCCTTGGTTGGCAAGGCGTGATTCTATGAACAGGTTCTAAGAATAATTCGCACAAGCTTTTAAGTTCGTAAAAGAGTTCGCGAAGAAGGTAGAGTAGGTAAGTCCCAATCAAGGTATGTTTTCAGAATTGCTCTTCTTGACTAATTCACTCATTTCGACACCGAATCTGGCTTCAATCTCCTCCATTAGCAAAGTCGATGTCGTTTCGTCAATGTTGTATAAACGAGATCTTTGAAGATAATTCATCAAAGAAAAAGGTACACACATTGCAAAAATATAGAGCGCTAGTAGGAGAATCGACAATAGGGGATTAATCATGATGAATACCAAATTGGTCAAGGGAATAGAAATCAACACGTATAGAATGATCATAAGTCCCGCATAGACACTCATAAACAGTTTTGGAGATCTTGGCCATTTCTCTCTCGAAGACTGAATCCATTGTTGTTCAGGACAGAGAATTACGATTGGCATAACACAGTCTATCTTTGATGGATAGCTTCTTCCAATAAAAGAAACATCTGCGTTGGTCCCCAAGGCAAGTGGTTTCCCCACGACTATGACTCTCTGTCCGACTTCAGCTGGTGGTTGCTTACTAAATCTGAAATCTACAAAGAACTTCCTTGGGTCAGAGTTAACAAACATCCCTCGATTCAGCCGGTCTAGAGGGACTGGATCAACTGTTTCGAAACCTTCAATCACTCCTTCGATAACAAATTCAGCATTGGAGTCATCGACTAATCGACGAAACTTTGTGAGCAGCTTTGAATCTCCCATTTCCTCTCATGCTTATTGTGCAATCAAATCAGATAAGATGAGCGTTTTCATTCTCACCCTCTACGAATAACTTTAAAACTCCGGGTGACCGCCCTCCTTGTAGACATCGCAGTTTTGGGCTGAGAATCGCCTACTGTGTTTGTTCAAACAAATAGCAAATAAAGCGGGTTGGGGAAGCCAGGCTTGCATGGATTTGTCCGTGCACGGGCGAAGCCTATCCCGCGGGGCTCATAAGGTGGAAACACCCTTGGGTTCCGCCCGGGACACCCCGAGATCGGAAGTTCAAATCTTCCACCCGCTACCATTAATTTTCATTAACTATTGTTAAATAATTATCTAAACAATAGGAATGTACTAGAGAGAACCATCCTTTCCTGTTACGACCGTAAAACGCACTGAATAAATTGGCCAAGAATTGAACATCATTTGCGAAGTTCTGTAATACAAAACACCATTGTGTTTTAAATGAGAATATTAGGTACCTAACGTGGATTGCAATGCAATTCCATATAGAGGGGTTTTGAGCAATGTTCAAGAAATGGCAGTTGGTCCTAGTCATCTTGACGC
>JAEORO010000121.1 GCA_016840855.1 Candidatus Thorarchaeota archaeon
TCGTACACCATCTACTTTGGATGACAAACCAGGGCTGATTAGAAGAGCTTCGGGAGCAACCTTTCTAATCAGATTCTCCATTCCTTTGACACCTCTCGATTGTTTGCCCAACATGTATGTACCAAATGAGGAAACAACCTTCCCGTTTAGTCCTATGCGAGATGCAATTTTGATAGCATTCAGAGAACCTCGAGTCGCTCTGAATGCTCGAGTAGGACCGCCAAAAAGAACAGCATCATATTTTGAGAGATCCTCTGAATCCAATCCATTTCCATTCACGACCTTTGTGGTGATTTCTCCTATTTCTTGGATTGCTGCAGCTATCTCAAGTGCGAGTTTCCTTGTATTTCCAAACTGCGTATCATATATGATTAGTACTCTCTTCATTGTGTATCATCTCCCCCTATGTGTTAGAAAACATAGGTGGCGCGTGTCCAGTTTTTAATTTGAAAGAATTTAAACGTTTGGCACTAATATAACGTTTGGCTTTTACCAAACAATTTATAAGGTTTCTATGGGCAATATAAAACACGCGCCACCACGAAGTTGAGTAGTAAGATGATAACAACAGTAAAGGAGCACGCAAATGGGATATCATCCCCCAGACAAATGAAGAAGGTCCTTGATGGACTTGATCCCAACATGTCCCGTCTATTTGTCCCTTGGGTATTTCGTAATCCTAGATACATTCGAGCAGGAATAAGACTCGCCCGGTCTTACAAGAAGACTGAGAAGCTTAGAAGAGATGCCAAGAAATCTGGTCTAAGTGTACCTCCCTTTCTGATCCTCAGTATCACCTCTAGATGCAACCTGAGCTGTGCTGGTTGTTACGCTGCAGCTGTTGGTACACTTGATAAAACCCCACGTGCTAATTGTTCTGAATCTAGATCGACACTTGACTGGAATCAGTGGTACGACATCATTAAGGATGCAAGTGAGATGGGTGTCTTTGGTTTCATTATTGCTGGAGGCGAACCATTTCTTTTCCGTGGATTACTTCAGTTGTGTGAGTCCTTCAAAGATAGATTCTTCATCATCCTGACCAATGGAACTGCTGTTACTGGCAGTGACTATGAAATTCTACGATCAACCAAGAATGTTGCTGTGATTGTTAGCGTTGAGGGCACCGAAGAAGCGACTGATGCACGAAGAGGTCGAGGTGTTCACAAACAGGCTATTGATACGTTAAGGCACTTGAAGTCTATTGGTGTTCCAACTGGTATCTCAGTAACGATTACTAATGAGAACTACAGATTTTGGATGCAGAACGATAATCTGGATAACTATGTGAAACTTGGTGTACTGGTAGGTGTCTTCATCGAGTATATTCCTATAATGACTGAAAACCTCGCCGGAGATGCCAGCGGATCCTACGATAGGTCTCTGATGCTGACACCTCAAGAGCGTGAGGAATTTCGTTCGAGGATTCTTGAATACCGCAGAAAGAATTCACTCTATGTCATTCACTCACCTGGAGATGAGGACTACTTTGGTGGATGTGTTTCCGCTGGTCGTGGGTTTGCACATGTCACACCCACTGGGGACCTCACTGCGTGTCCAGTTTCGAACTTAGCAACACATAATCTCTCATCCTCCTCATTCAGAGATGGTCTAGCAAGTCCGTTGTTCACAGCTATTCGAGATAATGAGAATCTTCTAACAAATGAGGACACCCCCTGCGCCCTCTTTGGTCATCCTGTTGAGGTTCAGGAAATCGCTAGAGCAGTTGGCGCATATGCCACCGACGAAGTATGAGTCTAGCCCCACGTTCTCCTGAGGCCTGTCAGGTATCTTCACCACAATCCTCACTGGTTTCCGGGTCGCTAGTCTGAATAGCCTTTCACAAGAATTGCAATACAATCTACCAAAAATGTGCATCATCTTTATTTATCTTCGAGAAAAGTAAAATTGTAAGGGGAATTTCATAAGTTGTCTAAAGGTCAAGATAATACATCACTCACCATAATAAGAAGTACACATCTCGCTCGAGATGCAGTCCTTTTCAGTTTGGTTGGTGTTTTTTCAATGGTTTACTATCCTGAAACAATGGACACAAACATAATGTTGCTGTGGCTTTTGCTTGATCTTATAGGACTCGTTCTTTTCTGGATTCCAAAAGAACTGGCGCGGCAAATTGGATTTGCCTGGGCTATCATGATGAGCCTTGCTCTGTTCTTCCCTGTCTTTACATACTTTGGTATGGGATACTTTGTGGGTGGCCTCGTCATGATTCTTTTGTTGTGCATTATTGAATTACTTGTGCTAATCAAGATTGGCTATGATATTTTCATCAAGGAAGTCCATTCGTGGACAAATGATACTAAGTGAGACATCGATTTGTTATTCCACAATCCTGACTGGCTTCATGTCTTTCGTAACTATCGAGTTATGAGATAGTAAATGACAGCTATGACGGCTGGGACAAGTAGAATCGCTAGAACCACAGGATATGCTTCTCTATCGAGGGACATGAAATATCCAGCAGTACCAATGATTCCTCCAACAATCATAGCACCCACCACTAGAAAAATGAAGGCTGGTTGGAGTTCCAAAGGTATGAAATTGGTCAAAGCGGCTATGGTCAAGACTGCCATACAGACAAAGACTGTCCAAAGTCCCCAAGCGAAAGCTGGATGATAGCTTCTGCCATATTTCAAATCTCAAATCCGCCGCCTACTGATTCTACCCACTACTAATGGTGGTGTCGAGTCTTGAATCTTGCGTTTTCTCTTTCTAAGCTACAATCCTGACTGGCTTTAGGTTCACAACCTTGTGCTCATCCTCGATGCTGTCATACTCAACCATGCCCACGAGCTCGCCCTCAGCACCAGGCTGCAGTTCGAACTCGATCTGCGCTATCGAAACGGTGTCTGGCTCTACTGTGCCAAGGTTCTGTGTCTTAATCTGATCAGTCAAATCAGGCACGCCAAGTATCACCTGCACATTGTGCATAGCATTCTTAGCTCCATTCCGTACAACCACGCCAAAGATGACTCGACCATCACGGATCTTGTATTCAACTGCGATGTCCATACCCGGCTCAAGCCCCAGGCTCGCGGGCTCTGCTGTGGTCACAAACTCCTTTACCATCCGCTAGTCACGGTAACGTTTCACTCCGACAGCTCCCACAAACGCAAGCGCAATGAGTCCGGCAACTGGGAATATCCAGTGAATGGTTGGTAGGAAGTCTTGGCCATCTGGTATGCCATCGCCATCGGTGTCTCTGTTGTTGGGATCAGTTCCCAGAACCACAACCTCTGTGTAGTCGTCGAGACCATCCCCATCACTATCTGCTTCTCTAGGATTAGTATGGTACGTGTGCACTTCTACTCCATCAATCAGGAGATCAAAATCGGTGTCGTTGTTCATCGGCTGAGTGAAGTATGCTGTCTTCTCTTGATAGTCGTTAAGCCCATCTGAATCGCTATCTGAGATGGTAGGGTCAGAGTACGGGGTCTCGAAAAGCTCCCTATAGTCACTCAACCCATCAAAGTCCATATCATCTTCTAGGGGGTCTGTAGCAATGCCTAGTGGGTTGATGCCCCAAACTTCATCATAGTCGCTGATGCGATCCTCGTCAGTATCCTCCTCAAGTGGATCTGTGTCATAGACCATCACCTCTTCGAAGTCACTGAGCCCATCAAAGTCACTATCCGGTAACAACGGATCTGTGTCATAGATCAGGTACTCCTCTCCGTCTGTCAACATGTCAAAATCAGTGTCAGAACCATTGATGTTCGTACCCAGTATAATTTCAAGTCCATCAATGAGGTCATCGTTATCAAAGTCTGGATCGTTAGGTAGAGTGTGCCAGACTCTCAACTCAACCCAGTTTGTGAGGCCATCTGAGTCACTATCCCAATCTCTATCAAGTGTACCAGGATGAGTCATGTTGGTCGTCGGGTCCGTTCCAGTCAGGATGACTTCTTCATAATCGCTCAACCAATCTGAATCAGTGTCATTGGAGTCTGGTAGTGTGTGCCATGTGTTTACCTCGGGACCGTCCTCTAAACCATCTCCATCACTGTCTTTGTTGAGTGGGTTCGTTCCCCAGTCTTCAACCTCTTCATTATCATAGAGACCATCTCGGTCAGTGTCTCTGTTCCTCGGGTCTGTTCCATAGATCTTGCACTCTTCTCCATTTGATAGCGTGTCACCATCTTCATCATCATTGTAGTCTGAGATTCCGTTATCATTACTGTCAGGGTCTCTCGGGTCCGTCTTTGTCAGAACGCACTCCCAATAATTAGTGAGTAGGTCTCTATCCTCATCGTCAGCGCCATCGTTCTTGCCATCAGAGTCAGTGTCGAACATTCTTGGGTCTGTCTTGGTGAGTCGAATCTCCTGCTGGTTCGTTAGAAGGTCCCCATCTATGTCCCAGTCTGCATCTGATATGTTATTGCCCTGAGTACTGTAGAGGGTTGGGTCTGTGTTGGTCATATTCACCTCTTCGAAATCTGTCAGTGAATCTTTGTCTGTATCACTAACTCGTGGATTTGTATACACCCATCTGCTGCTCACTACACCACTGATATTGAAGGTCATGTAGAAGCCGTTTATCTCCTGTCCATCCAGAAGTTTGTCATTGTCTGTATCTTCTCGCAGAGGTGAAGTGTTGTAGATATTCAGCTCGGCTCCATCTCCGAGAGAGTCACCATCTGTGTCAAAGAGCAATGGATCTGTTTCGAAGACCTTGATTTCATCATAATCGGTAAGGTTGTCTGAATCTGTATCTGTATTATTCAGGAGAGTGTGCCATGTGAGCGCTTCTTCTGAGTCTTCTAGTCCATCATTATCGGTGTCCCTGTCATTGGGGTCACTTGACCAGTAGAATAGCTCGTCCCAGTCTCCGAGACCATCATCATCACTATCGAATTTGGTAGGTGATGTTTCCCAGACAAAGATTTCAGCATAATCACTGAGTAAGTCTAGGTCTGTGTCAACCATTGTACAGTTGGTTTCATAGAGATAGATCTCATCATAGTTGTTGAGTCCGTCTGCGTCTTGGTCATCTAGGTCATCAGGGATTGTGTCACCGTCTGTATCAAGCATAAGTGGATCTGTATGACTGTTGAACAGCTCGTCTGCATCAGCTATGTTATCTGAATCAGTGTCATCATTGATTGGCGAGGTCTTGTAGATGTTCACCTCATCTCCATCACTAATGGTGTCAAAGTCTGTATCCCAGTTCTCCCAGTCAGTTCCATTCTCTAATTCCTCAGCATCATTTAATCCATCTTGATCTTTGTCGGCTTGAGTTGGATCCGTGTCATAGAGAATCCATTCCTCCCAGTCTGAGAGTGTATCTCCATCAGTATCATTTAGCAGTGGATCTGTTCCAATGTCTAATTCCAGTTTATCACTAAGGAGGTCGTCATCTGTGTCAATCGAGTTTGGGTTAGTCCCGTACGTGTTCCATTCATCACCATCGGACAACGTATCTCCATCACTGTCCCATGATGTTGGTGATGTTATTGAGAAGTATACCTCAAAGTAGTCATCGAGTCCATCAGAATCGCTATCTGTGCCACTTGGGTCTGTGTGATAGATCCAGTACTCAACATAGTCACTTAGTTGGTCATTATCGCTATCTTGATCGGTAGGTGATGTGCCTGACACATACACCTCAAAACCATCTTTTAGCCCATCCAAATCGGTGTCCGGGGCTGTAACGTTTGAGTGGTAACCGTATATCTCCAATGCGTTAGACAGACCGTCAGCATCATGGTCAAGTTGTCCATCAAGTGTGCCATTTCCATAAGTTGATGCCAGTAATGGGTTTGTTCCTAGAAGCTTTACCTCGACATAATCGTCCAGTTGATCTCCATCTGTGTCTTGTATGTTGATGTTAGTCCCATAGAACAACTCATCATCATCTCGAAGTCCATCACCATCACTATCGCTCGAGAGCGGGTCAGAGAAGTAGACGAGAACCTCATACCCATCTCCAATATTGTCGTTGTCGCTATCAAAATCTCCGGGGTTTGTTTCGTAAACATCGATCTCATCGCCATTAGACAGTAAATCATTATCACTGTCAATCTGATAGTCTGTGTGTGTGGCATTGTACCACATGTTGTTCGGATTGGTGTGAGTAAGCTCGACTTCAACGTAATCTGAAAGTAGGTCTGAATCGGAGTCTGCCTTTAGAGGATTAGTACCATAGTCGTTCACTTCCTCTCCATCTAGGAGTTCATCTCCGTCAGTATCGTCCTTTAACGGGTTAGTGCCATAGAGGTACTCTTCACCATCTTCTAATCCATCAGAATCGCTGTCTGGCTCAAATGGCGAGGTTTCGCCTATATTTACAACGCCATTCGCATTGACATCCTCTCCGCGTTCTCCCAAGAGCGGTTCATAGATGCCATTGTGATTTGTGTCGTTCCAACCATCATACAAACCGTCGTTATCACTATCTGGGTCTGTAGCATTAAGACCGACATCAATCTCCAGACCATCTCTAAGTCTATCTCCGTCTGTGTCCCAAAGGGTGACGTTGGTACCATAGGTCCTCAGTTCCTCAAGGTTCGTGAGACCGTCGTTATCTTGGTCATCCTGTCCATCGAGGATTCCGTCATCGTCGTCGTCGCTATCTGTGGGGTCAGTGTAGGTGTAGAGTACTTCTTCTCCATCAGTAAGCTGGTCTGAATCAGTATCAGCTGCTAGTGGGTCGCAGTCATTGAGGAACTCCTCTAAATTGTTCAGTTTGTCATTATCAGGGTCTTCCTCCCAGTCGTAAGTTCCGTTATCGTTCGTATCGTTATACAAGGGGTCAGTACCTGTCATCTCAACTTCGAACCAGTTGGGGAGGAGGTCCGCATCCTCATCGTCATTATAATCAGAGATGCCATTATCGTTACTGTCTGTATCATTGTAAATGGTATGTGTGATATACAGCTCTATCCCATTGCTAAGCCCATCGCCATCATCGTCCTCATCATAATCTGAAATACCATTATCGTTACTGTCCTCGTCGTTAGGATCGGTGCCCAGGATGGAATATTCATCACCATCCTTAACATTGTCTCCATCAGTGTCTGGATTTCTGGGATGTGTGAATGTCACGTTCAACTCTTCAAAATTAGTTAGTCCATCGAGGTCGCTATCCTCGAGATCATCAGTAAGAGCTGATCCTCCAGAGTCTTTTAATGTAGGATTAGTCCGTGTCAAGTAAATCTCTTGATAGTTAGTAAGGGTATCATTATCATAATCCCAGTTTCCATCCAATACTGTAGCGTTGAAAGTATGCGGATTTGTAGCATTCCAGAAGTACGGAGCACCTCTATACTTGACTTCATCTGGATCAAGAATCAAGTCAAAATCAGAGTCAACTAAAGTGGCGTTTGTTTTGTATGTAAAGACTTCCAAACCATCTCCCAGAGTATCTCCATCCGTATCACTTTTCGTCACATTTGTGAAATAGACATAGCACTCCAAATAGTCATTCAGATTATCAAGGTCTGTGTCAGCAGAGTTCGGGTCAGAGCCCCAGTAATTGACCTCGAGTCCATCTGTGATATTATCAAAATCTGTGTCATTATTTAGAGGGTCAGTGAAGTACGTGTTTACTTCTGCGCCATCATTCAAATCATCATCATCGCTATCGCTGTCTGACACACTAGTACCATACACGACATATTCGTCATAATCTGAAAGCCCGTCTCCATCTCCATCAGCTTTGAGAGGATTGGAGTGTACAATCATGACTTCCTCATAATCAGTCAATGAGTCTCCGTCTGTGTCTTCATTGAGCGGCGAGGTCTTGCTGATTTTTACCTCATATCCATCGCTCAATAGGTCGTCATCGCTATCTGGGTCATAGACACCAGTTCCGAGCTGAATCTCTTTCCAGTTTGCGAGGTTGTCCCCATCCTGGTCATCATAGTAATCTGAAATACCGTTCCCATTTGTGTCCACATCATTAGGGTCTGTCTTAGTAATTCGCACCTCTTGGATATTAGTGAGCCCGTCCCCATCGTTATCATCCTGCGCGTCATTGATATCATCAGAATCGCTGTCTGGGTCAGTTGGTAGAGTCAGGGTGACGTTGTTTTCCTCATAGTCTGTTAGTGAGTCCCCGTCTGTGTCTGCCTGATTCGGATTGGTGCCAAGATATATCTCCTGCCAGTCTGTGAGTTTATCATTATCTGAGTCTTTTGCATTGGGGTTGGTTCCAAATGTAATGACCTCTGCGAAGTCAGATAGCTTGTCTCCATCTGAGTCCACCTTGAGAGGATTTGTACCATAGGTCAATACCTCTTGTCCATCATTCAGATTGTCGTTATCAGAATCGGGGTCGTTATACAACGTGCCCTCCATGACAATCTCACGCGCATCTGCAAGACCATCTTTGTCATAGTCTCGCCCGTACACGGAAACACCTCCTATGTTGGTGCCAAATGCATACTCCTGACCTCCGAAATTGTCGAGGTCTCCAATGGCTAAAGCACCTGCGAACCCGTTTGCAGTGAGCTGATTGACTCTCCATCCTGTGGAGTTGTATATCGTTAGGGTGTTGGGTGTCCCAACAAGGACCTGTGCATTAGGCGGCGTATCTCCGATGTCGGGGAACCTTATATCATTGGGTTGCCCACCCATGGTCTTGTTCCATGCTAATACGCCAGAGGAAGAATATACCCTCAGTTGATTTGACGCAGTGCCCAGAGCAAATTCGTGCTCCCCACCCGCCACAAGATCTCCAACCCTGAGGGCAGAGATACTGCTACCAAGCTCGAGTTTGAACTCAAGACTCCCAGTGTCAGACCAGACATTGAGAGTACCATTAGTGTTCCCGTACAGCATTTCCCAGTTCGATGTGAACGAGAGGTTTCCCATAGCAACGACCCTAATTGCTGTAGGACTCGTCTTCTCGAACACAATTGTGCCTGTGTCTTGTAAGAGAGTGAACCGCCTTCCATCAGAGGCCACTACAAACTCAGTTCGAGAGTCTGCGTCTATGTCCGCACCGGAAATCAATCGTACCTTGCCATTGCTCAGGTAGCTCCAGAGTGGAGTGGTGTTGATCTCGAAGGTGTAGACATAGAAGTCGTCACAGCCCACAACGACCTCCTCAAATCCGTCCCCATCGAGATGTCCGCCTGCAACAGCATAGACTGGCTCAGGAAGTGACATGTTCATTTGAACTGCCTTATCTGCTCCAATCACAACGATGCCATAGTCTGTACCTATGAGGATCTCCTGACCGGAAGCAGCAGTGCCATCGATAGCTGCAATTGCGTGTGGTGTCGAGCCAAGTCTCAGCTTCCACAAGAGTGTGCTATTGTCATCGAAGAGGTACAGTGTACCATTCTGGGTGACAACCGCAACCTCATCTCGCAGGTCTGCATCGAAGTTGTCAACAACAAGATCCACGACCTGATTTCCTGTCGTGGTCGACCAAACAATGGCTGTGTTGAACGGTGCAATCTCTGCGAGTGAGTGCGGAACCTCTTGAGCCTGTGGGCTCGTGATTGTGACGGGCTGTAAGCCTGTATCTGTTGTCTGGATTTGTAGTCCTGCGAGTGCGCAGACAACCAGTAGGGCTATGATCACATGATAGGTCTTCATGGTGTGGTTCCTCCTATTTCACCAGGATTGTGTTTCCAGGGTTTTACCTGGAAATAGTCAAAGAAGTCAGCCTCAACCAGACTGACCTCTTCAAATGGTAGTTTCATTTCGTTGAGTCTCTTGATGATTGGTAGGATTTGCTCATCTGGGTCATCGATGAAAAGCTTCATCGCATTCCTACCAGCTGGCGCAGTGTACTGAACTCCTGGCAATGCATTGATTCGCCTGATAATCTCGGGTGTCATGGCATGCATTACAAGACGGATGCTCTCACCCCTACCCGGGAGTGTTGAGATTAGTTCCTGTGGTGTGCCAAACTGACTCACATCACCTTCCTCAAGAAGGCATACTCGTGTACAATAATCAACAATCTCAAGGTCATGGCTGATGATGACCATGGTCGTGCCCAGTTCATAATTAAGTTCTTTCAGGTAGTTAAGGGTTTCATGCCGCAGATGTGCGTCTAAACCTGTGGTGGGCTCGTCAAGTAATAGCACGGGAGGGTTGTGTATCATCCCAAGGCAGATGGACACTCTCTTCCGTTCTCCACCCGACAATCTGTCCACTCTCTTTGTGATGAGCTCCTCATCGAATCCTAGGATGGTGAGGATGTTTCTGGCTCGCTTCTCAATCTCCTTAGGTCTTAAACCGAACATTCGACCGAAGAACTGGGCGTTCTGAAGTGGGTTAAAATCATAATAGAGGCTCAAATGTTCCAGCTGTGGTACATATCCTACAAGGAGGCTTATCAGTCGAGCCTTTTTCGTGACATCATATCCGCCAACGAATGCCTTTCCATCAGTTGGGCTTATTTGACCGGTAAGCACTCTCAGCACTGTCGTCTTGCCAGCTCCCGAGGCTCCTATGATTCCCAGAAACTCCCTCTTGTTTGCGAAAAACGATGCTCCTTTCAGAGCGAAGAAATTCCCAAAGGCTACTTTGAGGTCGATGATGTCAATCTCCCTGTGCGTTTCCTTGGCATCAGGTTTTCCCACATCACACGCCTCCTACCTTGTCGCTCACGCGATCAAACATCTTGCGTCCTTCCTCAATGTCTTGCATGAGCACACGCAACGCCTCGATCTTCTGAATACGATCAAGGTCTTCTCTCTGTATGAGTTCTTCAAGCTGAGTGAATGCTGCCAGCAGTGCCATCAACGTGTTGTCAATCTCACGAACAAGATCAGTATCAATCTCCGGAATCCTGAGCCGCTTTCTCATCCTCCTACGGTTCCAAACTAAATAACCAATTAGTCCACCAAATATGCCAAGAGATGTCAATAGCGCAAACTCAGCCATGGTCAAGAATTGAGTTGTGGGTTCAGTGGGTGGAGTTGGTTCTAGTTCGTAGAGATAGAAACTTACACTCGCATATGTCATAGCGTATTTCTCATCACCCAAGATGAGGAATATGCCATTGATTTTTCCCTCCCTTCTCCAGTAACTTGGTGCAAATTGAGAGGAGTAGAGACCATCCTCCACAAAACCTGCAATAAAGAATGTAAGGCTTCCATTAGGTAGCTCATATGCAATGGCAACGAACAAGTCATTTACAGGATTTCCATAGTAATCCTTCAAATTCAGATTTACATAGACACTTCGACCAGCTTCATAGTAGATTGTGTCCTCCGAGAGGCTTGTCGAAGTTGTAAGAGTGTTACGAAGCAAGAATTGATTCAGGTTATCGAGCAGTTTTCTGTTGTTGCACTTCACCAGATTCTTGTTCATGAATATTTTAGATGATCCGAATATTGCGAGTTCTGGGTCAGTTGTATCTAGAACAATGACGCTGTTTCCATTGAGTCTGGCATTTGCTTGGGACTGGTTGTTCATAATATAGGTGCCACCACCCAACCAGATGCAGTCCAGACCGAGACCCAGAGGTTTGGTTGTTACAATGTCAGTTGTGTTCTCTTCGTCATGACTTCCTGCAAGGAAATATCCATACTTTGTTAGCAACGGGTTGAGTATAGTCGTATTTGCATTATCATCATTATCGCCAAGAACGACGAGCGTGCCACCATTTTGGGAGAAGTCCCGTAAAATATCAATCTCTGTCTGATTGAACTCCTCAGTTGGCGCAATTATAAAGACAGTTGAGAAAGTCGTCAATAGACCTTCACTTAGCTCCACTCCTGGAGTTTCGATGAGGTCCAGACCGACATCAGCCATTATTTTCTTCATATTTGAGAGACCTGAAAATGTAGTCATTCTGAAGGAGTCGAAGAGACTAGTGATTGATCCCAGGCTATCGAGATCATTCAAACTAAAGTCCATCCCCACAGAGCTATCATCTACGAAGTCTTCCTGAGCTAATGGAAAACCGAATCCAGTATCTCCGGTAAGATTTCCAGTGTCACCTAAGCCACCAATGTCTCCCATAAGCGACCCAAATCCACCTCCATGGGATGTATCAAGTAGCATCATCGCTCGTGGATATTTCAACACTCTTTCGAGTGTGATATTTGTACTCCATCCTAACTCAGTTTCAAGCACATAATCACACCTATGATACCCATCCATTCCAATTGGCGGAGCCATCAGAAACAGTGAGAAGTCATAGTATCCTTCGATTGTTTCAGCGCTTGTCAAGGACATGTTACCCCACTCTGTCGCATTCCCATAATTTGAGATAGTGAGATTTCCTAATGATTCAGTGGTTGATAAGACAAAACTGTAAAGTCCAAAGTCTGCTGGGAATCGAATATCAAATGGGGCAAATGGTAGCTGCTTTGGAAATACTGATGTTGATGATATCGGAGTTATTATGAATACATCTCGCAGCAAAAAGTCGTCTAGGATTCCGACTCCTGCTGTAAGTAGTAGTTGCGTCGGATTAGAAACGAGATTCACAATTTGATCTAGTCCTGTGGAAACCGCCCAAGCTGCAGTTCTGATGCCCTCTGTTTCTGGTCGCCAATCTGTGACGAGCACCTTTGCTTTGAATGGTTCTATCACATCATATGAGAAGTACTTTCCAAACATAGTTCCCTGATCTGCAGAACCCTCTACCACCAACATGGCTCCTATTGCTGTGGAATTCTCTTGTCCGATGTTCATAATTACAGCTCTCGATTGATATGTTTCACCTGCTTTAGCTATTCGTGGGACATCAGCTTCTACAACCATTAGGTCTCCTTGAGATAATGCCCCTGCAGGAATGCCATATTGCCACATGGCATTAATTGAAGCATCAAGAACTGTACGATTTTCTCCGAAGCCCATAGCTATCGTCACATTAACGAGCTCATCAGCGTCTAGAGTGCCAAAATCCCATTGCATTGCCAAACCAACGTCACCATCAAAAACAGTTGTTCCTGTCAGGTTATTATTTGACACGTGATTGGCAATATTGGAAGAGTTGCCAACTTCGAAGGCAGAAAGTGGAATACTTGAGTTCATTCCAACGTAAAAGTTGCCGTAACTCTCTGAAAGACCATATGCGAAAAGCTGCTGGTCATCAAGGTCATATTTACCATGATCTGCTTCACCATCAAGATAGAGGTCCATTGAATACGACACATACAGACTCACATTCTCAACAGGGTCACTACCAAGATTGAGGATGAATGGAGTTATTCTGAATGCTGTTAAAGGCAGAGGTGAATAGAATGTGAGATTATATGACTCTACCAATAATGTGACATAGATTGAGTCATTGAATGATAATACTCCTACATATCGGTTGTAAGGGACCGTGAGCGACTGTGAAACAACCTGGTGTAACTCTCTTTTGACATCAAACATCATCAGATTCATCGGGTCTTCGTTGTTCCATTTTAACGAGAACATTCCCATCATCAGGTGAATTCCTGAATCCTGAGGATTTCGTTGATCGAGGGCTACAAGAGTTGTTCCGAAACTGCTCATCAGCATCGTAGTTGATGCATCTGTTCCACTTGCAGTGACAAGTCCTAATGCAAGAAGAGGTAGACTTGTAGTTCGCGTGTGTGGGTCTCCAGGTGTTTGCTGTGTACTTAGATAGTCGAATGCAGCTTGTAAATTGAGAAGCCCTGCTCCTCCATCATTTGCTCCATATCCGATTTGAGTCGCAGTATCTCTAAGTACATTCGCTAGGGTTATTGGAGTAGCTCTATCGAAAGCTTGTAGTAGGATTGCTACAGCTCCAGCGGTGATAGCAGCAGATGCTGCTGTTGTGTCTGCAATTGTATAGTTTTCATCTATAGTTTCACCAAGTGAACCTCCGAGTAATCCTCCGAGTCCTCCTAGGTCTCCAAGATCACCCAGCGATAGGTCGCCGAAACCAAGACTACTAAGACCAACTCCTGCTTTCGCTCCAACCACGCCAACTCCGGGAGCTACAAGATCTGGCTTTGTTAATAGTGAGAGAGAGGGGCCTCTCCCTGAGAAATCAGGAATCTCCTGATTTTCTGTGTCATATGCTCCCACGCAGAATGATGCGGCACTTCCTCCAGGTGACATTACTGTCAAATAGTCTGGTCCATCATCACCTGCTGCAGCTATTACGAGGATGCCCTTGTTGGCAGCAATCTCAATCGCCTCAGAAACCGCATCATCAGGCGCACCAAGAGTATTGAATGGGAGCAAGATGATATCAGCGCCACGACTACTTGCCCAATCTATGCCTGACACAATCCAGCTAGGAGCAGCAAAGAGACCTCCCAAAGTCACCTTCGCAGAGAGCAGAGTCGCACCTGGAGCAATGCCTGCATACACTCCTCCTGACATGTTTCCCGTTCCTGCTGCAACCGAAGCCGCATATGTTCCATGTCCAACAAGGTCCAAGGGTAATGTGTCTGCCTCTACAAAGGATGCAAACGAAGAAACACTAAAGTCAGGATGGAGGGGGTCAACTCCAGTATCAAGAACTGCGATGACAGTACCAGTTCCATTATATCCTGCATCCCAAAGGTCTCTCGCTCCAATTCGGTCAATTAGGGGTACATAATCTTCTGAAGATGATGCCGAAGTCACAATATTTTGCGTTTGTTGAATAGCTGAAACCTCATTTGACCAAATTTTTGTGATGAATGACTCCTTAGCCAAGTCCACGATAGAAGAACCTAACATCCTCACATGGAGCATCCCTATTGATTCAAAGGCTTCAATCAATTCCGCAGTTCGGTCTGCAAACAATATTGCATTCTTAGCTTTGAATGCTCCTACCTGTTCGTCATACCCCACAAGAACATCAGTATACTGGTTTAAGGAGGTCTGGTTGAGTAATGAATCATCAATCTTATCCATCGGTTCTACCAAATCTGGACTGATTGCAATAGCAGGTGGGAAAACTGATAGTCCACTGACTATAATGATACATACAAGAATGTATGCTACCACTTTCTGGGTCAGATGCACCATCGTATGTTTCAGTCCAGCCATCAAATCACTTCTCAATAGTACCTTGAATCAGACCTCGTGTGATCGCGACATAGTAGTCTACCATGTCTGCTACTGACTTTGTTTTAACAATCTTAACTGCGATATCCTGGTCTTTTAGAGCTATTACGCATCTCTCAGCAACCACTTCCAAAGGCTCATCCGTGAAGATTTTCAGGAGTTCCCCACGCTGAAGCACGAAGCGAACTCCCTTTACAGTTTCTAGAGTTCTTCTTGCTCTCGGGTCAACCTCCTCCAGCACAATGCCAACAGCAAACCCTCTAGAGGGCATTGACTCCTTTAACGAGGCTGGGCTTCCGAATGCAACTAGGCTCTTACCTCGCATGAATACCGCTACCTTGTCGCAGAACTCTGCTTCAACAGGATAGTGTGTAATGACTATGATTGAAGTTCCATACTCCTGATTGATATACGAAAGATAACTCCAGAGCTCATTTCGATTATCTGGATCCAAACCTGATGTGGGTTCATCCATGAGAAGCACTTTGGGCTTATGTGCTAAGGCAATTGCAATAGAAACCCGTCTCTGCTGTCCACCACTTAGTTCTCGGGTAGCACTATTTCCCTTCTCTAGGACGCCAAAGTCTCTGAGAAGTGTCTTTCCTCTTTGAATGAGTTGCCATTCTGGAATGTCATACTGCTTTCCAAAGGCAATAATATTCTCGAGAGGTGTGAAGGTTTCGTACATGTACGAAAGGTCCTGAGGGCAGTATCCAAAGAAGTGTCTGACTTTCTGTGTCTGTCTTGAGTCAATACCCGCGATTCTCGCAACTCCAGTACTAGGAATGTCACCAATTAACGCCTTCACAGTTGTGGATTTCCCTGCACCAGACTCGCCAATGATGGCTAGCATCTCCCCTTCTCGCATCGAGAATGAAACATTTTCAATGAGTTTCTTTCCACTCTTGATTGCCACAGTCAGGTTTCTTGCTGCAAGTACATCCCTATACTCGGGAGCTTGTTTCCAAGCAAAGGGCATTATGTAGACCTTGTTCGCCAGAACTGTGAGGTTTGGATTATAACTGGGTCCAATCAGAAGCTGCGGCTGTGCAACCATGTAGATTTTTGGATCTCCAACCTCTTCCTCCGGAGCAACTCTTACTTCAAGAGTCCCCTCTGGGAGAATAGGAGATGGTTTAGTTGTTGCACCGACAATTGATCCTTTGATCATGATTAAGGTCTTATCAGACCCTCTTCGACCCCATACAGTGCACTCGACTTCTTGGCTCTTCATTTTTTCAAGATCTTTCACTGCTTGCTGTAAATCTCGACCATCATAATACAAGTCATCCGCCATATTCCTTTTCAAGTAGTTCTGGACGGTGATTTGTGTCGCAGCTACATCATCCTGAGATGAGCTCTCTCCGCCCACTGTCAGAACTTTATCAAGCTCTCCTGCTCGTTGCCTTCGAAGATCTTCTTCAACATAGATGGCAATTCTTCGTGTGAGGACACCTTTCTTGACTTTCAAGACTCGACCCTTGAACTTCACTTCTTTGCCTGTTGATGTCAGCTTTCCTTCGACCTCGCAGTGCAATTCGCGGGTCTGTCGAGTGATGCACCAATCAATGGCCTCACCTACTCGAGCTCCTGAGAAGTATGCTTCTTCAACAAAAGCAGGCTTTTCTTCTTCAGGCAAATCTCTACTATCTGTGTCGAGAATCATCTTCATAATCACCTAATCCAATGTTGGCTTCTTTGAGAATATGTAAGTAGCAACCAAAATCGCTACAACTGAGAATCCAAACAGAGTGAGAACTCTGTCAATAACCTCAATCAGGGATAGTCCTTTGAAAGCTGTGTCAATCAGAAGGTTAAGTCCTTGATTCATTGGCAAGATTGAATCTAATATTCCTACATCAATGAAAAATCCTGAAAGAATCAGAGTAGCAAATAATACGAAGAGAAACATCTGATTCGCTTGTAATCTAGTACCTGCAACTGCTGAAATTAATATCCCTGTGGCTGAACCTGTGAGTGAACTCAGGCTCATAATGATCACAAGAGAGATGAAACTTGTATTGAGATTAAGATCGAATGCTAGTACCCACAAGGTAACCAATAGAAGTGACTGGAAGAAACCAATGATAACATATCCAAACACTTTAGCTACTATTACCTCCAGTCTACTAGTTGGTGTTAGAAGCATTCTTCGAAGTGGTGTATCACCTACGATTGATTGTGCTGATGTCATTGCAATCCCAAGATAGCTTGAAAAAATAACAATGAAACCTCCAAACACACTCTCTAGGTACCCCCCTTCTGGTGTGAACTCAATAGTCACGCCGGGAAACACCTCTGATCGAATCCAGAGTTTTGATGCTCTGAATAGGATAGTTCCTGCTTGCACAATTCCTTGAATGGAAGCTGATCCCAGTAAATCGTTGCCATCATAATGCACTTCGATGTATGTTGGCTCATTTATTGTGAGGTTGGCTTCAAATCCGTCAGGAATAACGATGTATGCGTCAATTAATTGGTCGTACAGTGCTCTATATGCATCAGCTGTACTATTATAGAGTGTCACATTTGCCAATTCATCAAAGAAACCAGTCAAGTTCTCAGAAAGGTCATCTCCGTCATAAGTTCTAGTTGTATCTAAATCCACTACACCAAGCAAAATTCCACTTCCTGTAGTGGTTTCATTGTCGTCGCCACCACCACCTATACCTCCCCCTCCTCCAAGCCCCATACCCCCCATGCTACTGGACTCTGTCACATACCAGAGCATGCCAATAAGTGCAGCTGGGAGCATGAAAATCAGAAGCAGTGCAACTTTATCCTTTACTATTAATCGAAGTTCTTTCACTACCATATTTCTGATGCGTCGGGATGGTTTTGTGAGAACTTCTGCCATTATGCTTCCCTCTTTTTTGTGGTGGCTCTAGAACCAACTCTGGTTTCTACAATTATACTTGACGAAGGCAACCTTTGGTTTAACTCTATTAAGGATTTAGCACTTATCATCTAGCTCATGATTAGGGGCTTAAGTCGTTTTTTCGGTAGCTAACCTAGACATACAAATAAATGACGATGGCAGTAAATCTTTTGTATTATTATAAGAAGTGAATATCTTCCAAACGAGGTTCCTTGAATTGGTTGTTGATGATTCTGCCCGTTTGCAGCGTTTTAGAAGAGTGGCACAGAATCATAGATTACAATTACCAACCGCTAAGATGCCTGCAGGTTTGGAGATAAGTCATTTAAGAGATCAAATCAACGCTTCCGTTTATCTTGAGGCTAAGCCCTGGATGCTTCCCTCTTGGGTAAACCTCACCTTGAAAGGCTTGGACAGGGAAAAAACACTATTATCTACACTACCAAATAACACCTTTCGGAATTGGTCACTGATAGGTGGAGTGGGTACTAAAAACTTCGGCATGACTGACTCACGAGGATTAGTAACAGGTATTCCAAGCTGTGGCGCAATAGATGTCTGGGTTCTTGGACCAGATGGTATCATTTTTCCTGCACTCATGGGGAAAGACGAACCACAGCTAGAACTTGTTTCGACGGAAGATCAGCTCTATGAATGGAAGACATACATTCAATCAGTCGAGTTCACCAGACTTGTCTACCATGTTGAAGACCAAGGTGTTGACTTCCTTTACAACGAGGTAGTTATGAAGAACATCTCGCTTGAATATGCGAAATTGACCTTCTATTTTACTCTGAGACCCATGTCTGTGTTAGGCTTTGAGCCGATTGAAACAATAGAATTTGATGCCAAGACAAACCAGATTAATGTCAACGAACTTCTAGCGCTTCAGCTTGATACTGCGCCATCGTCATTCTATCTGGTTAATGCAAACGACAGCTCTATTCCGGAGATTATTCAGTCTGACAAAATCAGGTATGATAACAAGATTTCATCTAAAGAAATGTTAGGAACCGCTATTCTGAAATTTGATGTTGAGCTTCCCCCTGCAGGAACTAGGTCTATGCTCTTTGCTTCACCTCTTGAATTAATCCCCAAAGATGTATCTACAAAACATAGACCCGATAGTCATAATCGAGACATTTCGATCAGAAAATGGTATGAATTTTCCAAGAAACGTGGTGAAGCTCTCTTCCCAGATGGGAAGCTGGATACTGTCCTATCACAGGCTTCTGCTTGTCTTGCCATTCAAGCTTGTTCAGTCCTATTTCCAGATGCTTCAGATAATACACAACTCATCTTGAATTGGAAGGATCGAATGAGAGTTCTCCTTGCATTGATTAAGTCTGGCGGAATTGATGTGGTCCACCAAATTACACACAACATAATCCTAACTTTTCAGAGCTCGAAAGGCATCTCAGAAGCTACAATGGTTTCCCCAATGCTATGGGGGCTTCTAAAAATGCAAGGATATTCGTTAAAGAGGGAATCTCTTCAAGATGTGCATAAGTACCTTGTATCTCTTGTTGAAAACTTAATTACCAAACTTACTGCGGACTATTCTGGAAACCTAAGAGCCCGCAGCATTTCTAATGAGTTGTCTGAAAGTGAAGCTGAAGATGTACCACTTGAACACTATCGTCTTCTGAATACCCAATTATTGACAGAGTTCAATGAAGCACTTTGGGATCTAGCAGCGCTTAAGGAGAGTCTAGCCTACTTTGTACTGACTGAAGTGGCCCTATCTTCAAAAATCAAAAATACAATATCCCTTGTTGAAAAACATGCGCAAGAGCAACTTTTCGAAATTCAAACAGCAAGATGGCCACGTCGCAATGACTCTCGCATGCCTGAAATTGATAGGACATTACTGGACATATTGACAAGTGTTATTCAACTCACAAACTATGGATTTGACAAGGCTCTTCTCAGATCTCTGTGTAAGGATATATCCAAAAGGCGCCTTGTACGAGGTCTTTGGAAAACGCATGAAACTGATGAATTTCCCTCAAGTCATCTTGCTCTGAGACTTGCGCAGTTCCATGTTTGGGATAAACAGCGTGATCTAGCTGAACCTCTTCTCCAAAGGGCTCTTCAATTTCTCTCTGAAGATTATCTCCTGCCCGATTTTGTAAACCCTCGAACTTTTGGAGGTGCTAATGGAGATGGGGCAAGCGTACTAGCAGCTGCAGACCTCATTTTGCTTATCAGTGACATGCTTGTTCACGAAGACCAAAACAACCTTGTCTTTCTTGCGGGCATACCAAGTGAATGGTTTTCAGCAAAGAAACCCCTTCTGATAGGTGGACTTCCCACTCGGTTTGGAAAAGCGCACATTGACATAGGAATGTCCGCAAATCAACACCAGATTGAAACTGGAATGGAAATTCTCCCTGATGAGATTGAAATTCATCTACCTGATAGCGTCCCGATAAGGATGGTGAAAGCATATGGTGGAAGTATTGTTGACAGAGCTGAGAACGACAGCTCCCCTTACATTCGACTAATTCCCTTGTCAAATGATGTTGTACTAACATATCACCGATAAAGGGAAGTATGTCCATCAGGTAGTAAAGAATCGAGAGAGTGAAGAACCTACCATGTTTCCATAACGCGGAAGAGGCGTTATGAATTCATATATCGATACGTACTGGTGTCTGGTCATCATGCCATTCCCAGACATCTAAAATGCATTTGGTGTCTTTTGGAATCCCCTTTAATTTAAAGCCTGCAAAGAGATACGCGCCGTCTATATACCTCCTGTCTTTTCCTTGAGGTAATTTCTTGAGAAATTCAATAGCGGCACTATCATACTCTCTTGCTACAATTATGGCTCTTGCTGGAAAATACGGTTGGACCAACATCTCATCCTTTCTCATGGTTAAGACAGCAAAATTGTCCAACGAGTCAATGAAGTCGATTATATGCGCCCTTCCAGCTCGTGTATCAATAACCTTGACAAAACTATAGTTCTCCCCAAAATGTCCCGCTGAGTCACTTCCGTTTGAGTCTTTTCTTCCAGCATCAATTAGTAAATCCACAGTGCCTTGAGAACCATCTTGCTTCATTAGACTAGGTCTGATTGAAACTTTCCCATCATACTCATTTTGAATGAATTCTGAAACTCTAGTTATGAAGGGATTCTGGATTTTTCGAAGGTATTGGTCAGCAACCTCTGTGAACTCGCTGTATAACGTTGTTGAAGCTTCTGAACTCAAACCACTCTCTTCAAACTGTCTTCCTAACTCATCTGCCAAGGAATAGGCTTGTTCGTATTCTTTTTTCTTAGGTGCAATGAGTGCAGTTACAATCTTGTCTCTAGGAGCTAAATAAATCACCTTTTCCTCAGTGGTGAAGGATGATAATCCTCCAAATTTCATCTCTTTCGTGAAATGTGCAATAGCTGCTATGAAACTAGAAAATAACGAAGGGTCTGTCTTTGTCTTCATTCTGGAAAATAAAGGAACTCCTGCTGCTGCGTCGAATATGACTATTCCTTCAATATCCACACGAGCCAGCTCCGAGATGAATTCAAATATTTAATATTTAACCATATCTGAGATTACAATCCAGTAATTACGGTTCGGTCTCTGAAACAGGCGTGTACGGCATTGCTACAAGTGTTTTGAAGAGTCTCTGGTCATAGAATGGGGCTTGTCTGTTTAGGCATGCTATTATGGTGCACCGAGAGCATACGAATTCCACTAATACTTTCATATCTGGATTATTGCCTACTGAAATCTCAAACAGTTTCTTTGATGGAACGAAGAAGGTGGTCTTCTTTTCACCGAGTGTACCGATGGCTGTGCTGTAAATGGTGTCGAGAAATCCTGGCTTTGTTCTCTGCGTTGCATGAAGGTTGGCCATCAAGACCATGATAGTAGCAACAGAACAAGAGAGTGCATAGTTCTTAGGATCCCATGATTTCTCATATCCTTCTTCTATCACCCCTGTTTCCCACAAACGGAACATCTCGAGTCCTGGTTTTTTCTCGTGTTCTAATATGGACGTAACTATCTTTCCTCCTTCTTTTTTTGGACCTGCACGATAGGAAACACCCCGTGGAACATGTGAAGACCGTCCGCAGAAGCAATACCATCCACCCTGTCTAGCCTGTTTTCCAATCAATTGGAGAAGTGCTTGATTCTCATCCAGTGGTCGGTCAATCTCATGTGCTGGAACCCAGATTGTATGATCCTCACACCTTAGTTCTCCACAGAGTGCACATGGAAACACTACCTGATTGGTTCGAGAATATCCATATCGTATACATTCTGCGCAGTTTGTCATTATTCATCAGTCCCTTCTATTGAATAAGTGCAATGATTGTGTTAATGTCTTCCTACGACATTCACGAAGCCTTATGAGTTAAATAGGATGACCAAAACGAGGAGAAATCACGATGACAAGATCTGCTGAAAAAATCTATTCATCGGATTTTCTGGTGATTGGTAGTGGGTTGGCTGGTCAGTTATTCTCTCTCAAGGCTTCTGAACTCGGAACAGTCAACATAGTTACCAAGGACCGTCTCACAGAGTCTGCCACCATAAGAGCTCAGGGTGGAATAGCGGCCGTTGTTTCTGCTGAGGACTCGATTGAATTGCATGTCGCTGATACTATCCGTGTTGGAGATGGTCTCTGCCATCGTGATGTAGTGGAGCAGATTGTAACAGATGGCCCAGCAAGAATTCAGGAACTAGTGACTTTAGGTGTTGATTTCTGTGACGAAGAGTCCACTGGAGAGTATGAGCTTGGACTTGAAGGAGGCCATAGTAAACGTCGAGTTTTACATGTGAAAGATCATACTGGCGAAGACATCGAACTTGCACTAGCAAAGAAAGTAGAACGCGCATCTGGCATTACCATATACGAAAACCATATGGCTGTAAACCTCTTCGTACGAAACAATCGTGTCTATGGTGCATATATTCTCGACCTCAACACAAACGAGGTCGAGCGGTTCACCGCTAAAGTTGTTATCTTAGCAACTGGTGGGGCGGGCCGAGTCTTTCTCTACACGAGCAATCCTGACGTAGCCACTGGCGATGGCATCGCTATGGCTTTCCGTGCTGGCGCTACAGTAATGAATCTTGAGATGGTCCAATTCCACCCAACACTTCTGTATCATCATAAGATTCGTTCCTTCCTCATATCAGAAGCACTACGGGGTGAGGGTGCACGTCTCTTGGGACCTGATGGAAAGAGGTTCATGCAAAACTACCATGAAGATGAAGAACTTGCGCCTCGCGATGTTGTTGCTAGAGCAATTGACACAGAACTAAAAAAGACTGGAGCCGATCATGTTTGGCTTGATATCACATTCAAAGATCCTGATTATATCAAAACCCGATTTCCACACATCTACGAAACCTGCCTTCAAGCTGGTATCGATATAACAAAATCTCCAATTCCAGTAGTACCCGCTGCACATTATATAATGGGTGGGGTTAAGGCTGACATCAATGGACGAACAGACGTGTCTGGTCTCTATGCGATTGGTGAAACTTCGTGCACTGGCTTTCATGGTGCAAACAGACTAGCTTCCAATTCGCTCCTTGAAGCTGCAGTCCTCGCGCACAATGCATCAGTTACTGCAGCTGAGGAATCAAAAACCATAATTGATCCTGTTGAGATTCCTCCGTGGGACCCAGGTGAAGCAACAGACCCTGATGAATTAGTCGTCATCTCTCATTTATGGGAAGAAATACGGCGAATGATGATCAATTATGTTGGAATTGCCAGGTCGAACAAGCGACTTATTCGTGCTCGAAATCGGATTGAGTTCATCCAGAAGGAGATAAACGAGTTTTATTGGGACTTCAAAATCACTCCGGACCTTGTCGAGCTCAGGAATATAGCTCTAGTCGCAGAACTCATTATCAGGATGGCTCGGATGCGTCGAGAGAGTAGAGGCGCTCACTACAACATTGACTTTCCTGAGAAATCAAAAGAGATAGTTGATACTATCATGCGGAAAGGATACGCCGCCATCGAATGAAAGGAAGATTTTCATCATGAGTGGTCGTGAACATGCAATCTCATTCATGCTACCAGTGACTGTCATGATTTTCATTCCTTGGCTCTTGATGTGGATTTCTGAAGATGCGACGATAGGTTGGTTTCTTCCATGGCCTCTTGACTTGGTAGTTTTGTTGATTGGTATACTCCTCCTCCTCCTAGGTATGGCTCTATTGGTGACCTGCATTAGGATGTTCGCCATTATTGGCAAAGGGACTCTTGCTCCATGGGCTCCAACTCAGAAGCTTGTTGTGGTTGGTATCTATCGGAACATGCGTAATCCTATGATCACTGGAGTGCTCATTGGATTGTTTGGAGAATCCATAATCCTCTCTAGTTATGCAGTGTTTCTATGGACTATGTTTTGCTTCCTAGGAAATCACATCTACTTCATCAAATCTGAGGAACCTGGACTATTGAAACGGTTTGGGGATGAGTACAAGACATATTTTGAAAATGTGCCAAGATGGTGGCCTAGAAGAACTCCTTGGATACCATTTGAAACACAAAGTGACTAGAATGGGTCCGAGTGTGGTGCGTTTCTCCATCGGTTATTGTATTCGTTCGCTGGTCCTCTTGGTGCTTTCTTGTCACCCCATCTCCCTTTGAAATTACTAAAATTCGTCTGGTCTAGCAACTTGAGATTCTCTTGCGTGTTCCAGACAAATCCTCCTTCTGCTATCTTGTCACAGAAAAATCTAGCATAGCATCGAGGTCTACTCTTTGAGGACGGATAGTTTGCGTGTGTACCTAAGGCTACCCAGATATTGATTTGTTCATCGCTCAGAATCGCATCTTCTCGAGCAAAACCCTCCAGAGTCTTCGAGAGTGAAGCAAGTCGAGCTTCAAAGTGGTTTGAAAGAATCCAAATTGTGTCCTCCATCTTAGTTGATTCATAAAACCGAACCTCAAGATTCTCCCAGTCTCCAACATGTTTACCAAGGCGAAGTGGTGCGCCTGGAAAATCATTGTAACGATACCAGAACCAATATCGAATCTGGATGAGTTTCGCATCTATCCAAAACTCATAGTAGCAGGGCGTGGATGAAACCAATTCCTTGGGGGCTCTGTCTTCAACAAAAAGATTCCAGTTTCTACTATACTTCGAATATGTTTCCTCTGCATCAGATGGATAACAGCAGAACTCTCCCTCTTTTGGATGGAAGTGTAATAGCGGCGCAAATCTCCTCGCAAGACTCTGGATGTCAATGGAATTGTCCATTCCACATCTTCACTCCTCTTCAGTCAGAGCTAACAAAACTGTTCGGATCTCTTTTGGACTAAGGCGCATCTTCAAAATATGGTCATCAACCAATTGAAGTTCATACCTATGACTGGGTGTTTCGTCAGCTCTTGCTCCGATAGCCTCGATAACATCAAAGCCGAGATCAATGGTGCAATGTTTTTCCTCTTCTGAAATATTCCAAAATCTAAGAACAAGATATTTTCTGTCTTCAGACTGCTTAAAGGCTGATAACAAAACATCCTCTTGTTCGATATTTAGACCGGTCCAATTGTACATGCCTTGTTTTGACTCGCCCGGTGATACGAATCGAGCCGTGAGCGGATTAAAGTATTCCTCAACATATCTATGAATACCTGCATCCTTCCAATGACTCGCGTGAGGTGTAATTGAAATTTCAAACATCTGTGGACCAATGCATTGTGCACCGGGAGTTTCTAGATATGGTCCAGCTCCTCCATTTCGTGTCGTCAGGTTGGTCTTTGATAGCCAACCAACTGAGCGTAACAGAGTTACTGCTAGTGTTCCACCTGATTCTTCTAGCACCTCGTATTCTATTAGTCCCTTTGTAGCAATTGTGATACCCCGTTTCTTTGATGATACACTGACAAAGCTTCTCATTGGGTATGTAGGAGCAACTGGTTGGAACCAGTCCTTTCCCTCTCGTGGTCTGACTGGTCTCTCAATCATATCAAATGCTGAGTCTGCAACACAAGTTTTGGCTCCTGTACCTGTGGGAAATAGCACTCGTAACCTATGGTCCTCCGCAAGATTCTCAAACTCAATATTGATGTGAACAGTCGGACTATTGGCAAATATTGAGAGTTCCATTGAAAAAGGACATATAACACGCTCATTTGATCTCGCAAGAGAATCGTTTGTCGCTGCCTCTGGGATTTCCAACTCACCATTAGCTATAAGGGAGCCAATTAGAGGTCCTGTGTGGCCTGTTTCAATAGACGCCGAGATGTCAGAATATCTTATGCTCTGATGATTAACAGCTGGGCAATAGTCATATGAGTCTCCAACATCTTCGCTGTCCTCGAACCCAATCAAACTAGTATATACTTCACCAGATTTCTTGTCAACGAGAGTAATTGTTCCATTGGAGGCAATCTCAACTTTTACAAGTTCATTTTCAATGCAATTCTCCTTGCATTTGACGCCATTCTTCATTTCTAAATCTGGTTCCTTTTCTGAAATGTTCAGGTCATATCTCTTAAAGCCCAAACCTCCTACATCATCAGCCCGGAACGCTAAGGTCAGGAAGTTTTCTCTATCGGGTGCAAGTCTAGAGAGAGGGTCTCTTTTTGAGTTGACATCAAGCACTTGTAAAGGAACCAATTGTCCCAATTCATCAGACAGAGTATGGAATCCTTTCATGATATCGTCTGCATAATGCTTTCTTGCCCAAACTTCTACAATCTTGTTGTCAGAATTTACGCGAATTCTAAACGCAGTGGATGTATGTCCCAGTTCTCTCTTCATTTGCGGGAATAGCATCGCGAGCGCTGAGAAATCAAATTCAAATTCTGTTAACTTCCCTTGGGAAGTGGTTATCTCTCGAACGGCCGCTGGTTGAGGATCGAATCCATGTTTCCTAACGAAGTCAATGTGAACTTCATTTTTCGCGGCTTCTAAAGGGGAAGATGGTGTAAATCCTAAACTCCCTAATGCAATCTCAGCAAGTCTACTATACTGAACATCTGATAATGGGAACTCTACTACCGCAATACCAGTCCTCTCGTATGGAGATGGGTTTACTACAATGACACCCGGTCTTTCAGTTGTAGCTACTTGTTTAACACCATCTATGGCTTTTTCTAATAATGGTTCAGCAATCTCATTCACCCACCTGAAGCGATGCACCATGTCTTCATGAACAGCATCAATACTGCAGCCACATATGTCATCATGAGGATGATTTCTCAAGAGATACTTCCATGCTAGTCTGAGTTGGTTTAGTGGGTATTCAAAACCATGTAGAAGACTGACTGCGGAGAATGGTTCAACACTCCTTTCTAATAACCGTTGAATATACTCGTTCATTTGTTTAAGATAAACTCGTGCGGAGTAAACTCCACTCAAAAGGTTCTGGAATTTAGACCCTCTAAATTCGCCCCGATATCGTCTCAGTTCGCTTCGTTTCTCTCTAATCCTATCAACAAACTGTGGGAGTGTTCCCATTGTAATTTTATCTTCATTCTTTGAATTGTATACATTAATGACATCTGGAACATGTGCTTGTGGCTCATCATGGTCTGATCCATTCATCAACAAGACAGTTCCAACCCTTGACCAAGGTCTAAGTTTTCTTACAGTGTCTTCTAATACAGAAACTGCATCATCAATGTCCAGAGGTAGTTTGGCTGAATTTCCATATGATAATGGTAACCAATGAGCAAGAACTTCACTTCCTCCTCCTGCTTCCCAAATGAACTCTGACCCCAGTTCATCGATTTCATCCCCCCCGCCTCTAGCAAAGATTACCGAATCGCATCTAAATTGTGAGAGTATCTGAGGTAGCTGGCTGATATGTCCGAATGGGTCTGGAATATAACCCACATTCATAATAGGTCCAAAACCGCTTGCTACAGATTTTCCCATCAGTAGGTTCCTGATGAGTGCTTCGCCAGAAACTAGATAGACATCAGGTAAAACATACCAAGGACCAATCAATATTCGTCCATCTTGAATGTGCTTAGTCAGTCGCTCACGTCTCTCCGGTTTAATCTCAAGATAATCCTCAAGAACTACTGTCTGCCCATCAAACGTGAAATGTGTAAATCTGGGGTCTGTATCGATTATATTCAGAAGATTATCCACAAGTTTTACCAATCGCAATCTGAATTGTTGAAATGTCTGATACCATGCTCTATCCCAGTGGGTTTCGCTGATTAGAATTGAATCATCCTTCGTATTTGTCAACTAACATCGCCCTGAATATTATCAACAACCTCACAAAACATATGCCCAATATGAATCGTTTGAATTATTTGGGGGTTATGAGCTATACAATACAATGATTTGCAAATAATCGGGGGCATTGTGTCTTGATAGACCAATCACAAATCATTGAACTGGAACAAGTAGCTTCCAACGCTTGGGTTGCTGAAGAAATAGAACGTCTTGGTGGATGGTTTCTCCGCGCAAATGGCGGTGTGACACGACGTGCCAATAGTGTTCTTCCGCTCGGTCCGCCTCCTCCACCTCTTGAAGAGTCAATTGAGAAAGCAATCTCATTCTACAGAGAGAGGGGCCTAAAACCGCGATTTCAAATGACTGAAACTAGCAAGCCTATCGAACTTGATCGAGACCTTTCTGAACTTGGTTTTCTAGTAGGTCTTCAGGTAGAGGTTCATACTGCAGCAATCAACCATCTGATTCAGAAAGATACACCAATTGATGTGATGACATCCAATGATATTTCAGATGGTTGGATGTCTGTGTATAGCGAAGCATCTGGATATGACTCTTCAACCATGGAAACTCGTAAGAATCTAATGAAACGTACATCTCTGCCAAAAGCCTTTGCTCTAGCCAAAATAGACAGAGAACTTGCTGGTGTTGGCTTTGGTGTCGTAGAAGGCAAATGGCTAGGTCTTTTCAATATAGCTAGTCATCCCTCTTTTCGTGGTCGTGGAGTTGCTCTTTCGGTCAACACAGCTCTAGCAAAATGGGCTCATCAGATAGGCGCACGCTCAGCATATCTCCAAGTTGAATCCGAAAACATTCCTGCTCAGAAGCTCTATGACAAACTAGGTTTCCAACATCTGTACACTTACTGGTACCGTAAATTGGACTGAAAATTGAAGAAAATTTTCGAATTCCGCAGAGATTTGCATCATAACTTACTTACTAGACCTTCGTATTCAGATTTTATCTTGCGTCCTGTGTCAGAACCTCCAAAGTCTCCGGGTGTGACTGTTAAATCGTTACCATCTAGTACTGCTTCGATGACCAAGATTCCTGGAGATTCGATTTTCAAGCCAGACTTTCCATCACGTTCAAAACGTTCAGTATAGACGAGCTCAGAATTTCGCGTGACTGAGAGCATGAGATATGCCATCTTCTTTTCCGCGAGTGAAGCCGAAGGTGCGGGCGGAGGAGCTGCATCTTCTATCGTTTCTGCGACGAGTGTTGGCATCGGTTCGGGCTTTGGTTGTGGTGCTCCTGCAATTGGTTCTGGCTTTGATTCCAGCTTCGGTGTTGGTTTTAGTGTTGGTCTAACAGGTTCCGCTTCTAGTAATGTCTTCTTTTTAGGAGCTCCAGCGATCGGTTCAGAAACTTTCTCTTCACCTTTGTATGCAAGTACTCCATCATCAAAAGACCATCGACCTTCTAGGACAGTTCTGAATTCCGCAATATTATTAGCTACATCTTGATCCGCATCATCTTTTTCCATCATCTCAACAAACCTAGAGGTTGCCATCCCAATTGTCGTAATCCCAACTTGATGCCCTGACTTCTGCAACCCCCTAGCAATTCTTATTGCGTGCATACGTGTTGGCATATTGACTCTGCGACCAATCCAAGTCCAGCAAGTGTCATTGATCTCATCCAGCACAATGAGTGCATTATCACTATTGACTAAAGTCGAATCTAATTTTATAGTGGTTACTTCGCCAGAATCGTCTTTTAACATCAGCATGTATGGTTTTCTTGAAAGCGTCTTCATACGAATCAGATGCCTCCTAAAATATAATCCCACTTACCTTTTGTCAGTCTATTGCATAAAAGAAAATATGCGATGTAAAGAATCCTTCTATGAACCTAGACTTGTAGCGGTCATATCGATTTCTGTGTCTATAACGAGAATCGATTGAGTATCTTCAATGCCCTTTATTTTCCGGACCTTCTCTGTGATGATTTCAACGAGCGTTTCCATGTCGCGGCCTTTGACCTCAGCTACAATATCATAAGGTCCAAAGACCTTGTGAGCCTCCTCGGTAACTGAAAGTGCTAGCATGTCTTTGAGAACTGCGTCTTCATGTCCCACCGCGGCTTTGATTAAGATATAGGCTTTTACCATGTCCATCACCACTGAACATTCCGCTCTCGAGCTAAGAGAACTGATAACTCTTGTCCTTAGCCTGGAAAAAAGATAGGAGAATGACTATCGGAACTTCGAATGTCATTCATCCATCATGGATTCTCAGAATCCTATTTTGGTCTTCAATCCTCTCTTCTAAGATAGAACATTCTAAATCCTTGTCGAGTGATGATTGGAAGCAGTAGAATTGCTAGAATGATTATTAGAGCTGAGCCCATGGCTGCAAAATAGATGATGGGAATTGCGCTCTGACTGGTAGCAATTCCTGTTGTCGCCCATACAACCACTAACCCAAATGCTGCATCACGACGAATCACCAACATCAGCATTGTTATGGCTAGCGCCACTATAATCACTACTGCAGTCCAAAGCTCTTGGGTGGGCATTGGAATCCCCGGTATAATCGCATTGAGGACTGAGGCGATATTTGCTATCACAGCTAAAGTTACCCAGCCAGCATACACGCTAATGGGCAGATGTACCGCAATCTTTTGGTTTGTCGGCACATTGACAGCACCAATCTCCAGCTTAACATATGTATATAACATTAGAACAAGGAACAATCCGATTAAGATTGGTGTGAATGCATAGATTCCTGGTTGTCCGTAAGAATAATGGAACAGGATAAGCCATGATGTATTGATCAAACCACCAAGTACAAAGAACAAAACAGTTGGCTTGAGATATGCGGCCTCTCTTTGACTTGGACGAGCCTGATAGATCATAAAGACGATGAGTAGTGTATAGATAACGCTCCATATTGAAAAGACATAGCCCGGAGGTGTAAACAGACTCGGATACGAATCTGATACATCTTTGGAGGTCACACCATTCACTGGAATGATTTCTGCAACGGCATTGACTACTATTGTGCTGATAATCGCAATTATATTCACTATTTGAAGGATACTAGATCTGTAACTCAAAAGTCATCTCCTCAAAAGGTACAGGTGAAATATGCATATATATAATTAACTATTGTTACCTTTTCACATGGATTTCAAGGAGTACTCATATAATCAAAACTCAAGTGAAGAAAGATATAGAATAGAAAGAATTACTGTGGGCAGCCAAAGCTGCCCAATATCTTAAGACAAAAGAAAAGTTTGGTTGTGGTCTAACCAGACATAGCAAACCTTGGGCACTTATCCTTGTTAATACCAGGGGTTTCACAAGGTTTGTTCATCCCAGTGTAGAACTTGAAACCATCAACACCGCATTTTCCTTCAGACTCATTATACTCTGGACAGGTCATTGCACATACTCTCAAATTTGGTCGTTCTTTAGCCCGCGGTCCCTAAGTCCCTGGACTATTAACCCGACCTGACGACCTGCGCATATTAAGCTATTTCGGCTGATTTCATTCTAGTATAGGTCTTCTCGAATTACAAATAGCCACGTTCACGAAGGACCTCACGAAGAATCGCAGGATAATCAGTGAATATGCCATTTATTTCCATGCTCAGTAGTCTTTCCATGTCCTCTCTGTTATTGATTGTCCAGACATGAACTGCAATGTCTCTGTCGTGTGCTGCTTTGATGAACTTCGATGTCACAATGTGAACTGATTCACTTCTCTCTGGGACCTGGAATGCTTTGTATTGGACTGACCTTACAAACATCCCCAACATTCTCATATTGACTCCTATGACAAAATTCCGAATCTCATTTGGATGGGCAGATGTTGGAATCATCGGAGCATACTCTCTGAACCTCTTCAATTGAGGGGGAAGGAATGAAGCTATCATGATCTTCTCAGTTCTTTTATTCTCAAGTAAAACCCGTGCGACTTCAGCAGGTGCTTCACGGAAGTTATCTTTGATATCCAGATTGAGGATGGTGTCTGGGAATCGTTGTAGTGCTTCTTCTAAAGTTATAACTTTCAATCCCTTTCCTCGAAACGGATAGGTCCGGCCGCCATCTGTTGTGAATGTATGTCCAAGATCAATCTGCAATAGCTCATCTAAGGTCTTCTCCCTTATTGAACCAGAAACCCCTGTCGTTCGCGTAAGGTCCTCATCATGGAATAATATTGGAATATCGTCCTTTGTGAATCGAATGTCTGACTCGAGGACATCCACTCCAATCTTTACAGCAGCCTCCAGAGCAAGAATGGTGTTCTCTGGAATATTACCAGATTCTCCACGATGAGCCATGACCAATGGTCGCCCTATATCAAAAATCAGTTTCAATCACATCCTAAAATCAAATGCAACCTTTATTGCACCATTCTGTCCTTTGTTAGAGGCGATAGTGAAAGCTGTCTTGTACTCATCAATGCTATACTTGTGTGTAACAAGCCCTGCAAGTAAAGGATGATTTTTCTCAATCAACTCGAAAGCCAGTTCCATGCTGTCAATCGATGTTCCATCATGATATTCTATGCCATGCATCATTGAACCTATAATGTGTACCTGTTTGTAGACCGTTAATATCCAGTCAGTCTTCTTTGTAACTCCAAAACTCATACCAACTATCACAAGAGTCCCATTATTTCTGACAAGACGCAGCGAGTCATCCAATGTTGAATCTGTTCCAACACAATCAAAGATAATGTCCGGCCCACTTCCTCCATAGAGTATCTTGTTTCCAATTGCAGGTTTTAGTAGATGGCCACCCGTAAAATCCGCAACCTTTTGAAAGAGCGCATCTTTCTTCCCCTCAGATATCACTTCATCTGCACCGAGGCGCTTGGCAACCTCTTCTTGAAATGGATATCTAGCTATGACAAGTATCTTACACTTCGACCCAAGCCCCCTGATTGCCATGACCGTCAATAACCCAATAATTCCAGCTCCAAGGACAATAACTGTATCATCATCCGAAGGCAGCTTTTGGCTTACAGCATGAATCGCTACCGCTAGAGGTTCTGCAAGGAGAGCTGCGTCTTCAGGAACAACTTCTGGTATTTTCTGCAATTGACCTGCATATGTAACAAAGTATTCGCTAAATGTACCACTACCAAACCCTCCAAAGTTCAAACGCCCTCCATATGTTTCCTCAAGGTCAGAGCTGTCCCCAATTCCCACAATTGCTTGACACGTTTCAGGTCTGCCCTCTCTACAACTCTCGCAGTATTCAAAACCATAGCACTCACAAGAAACCACCGGAGAGTGACCTACTCTATCCCCAACCTTTAATCCGTCAACCTCGCTACCAACTTCCTCTACAACACCTACTACTTCGTGACCCAGAGGAAATGGATTGTCTTTTCTCGCAAGAATAGTAGCTGAATAAGAAAGATTGACATCAATTTGGTTAACATCTGATGCGCATATACCTGACATGATAGGTCTAACGATTACCTGTCGTGGATACTTAATCTCTGGTTTTGGCCAGTCCTCTCTATATTTTATCATCGCATATTTTCCAGCAAGCTTCATCTTCTTTCTAATGACCTTACTGATTTTGAGGTCGTACATTATCGCCTTCATCAGAGAACACCTTGAAGTAACAGAAACTAACAAAGGTTCACCCAGATATATGCATCGGCAAAAAGAGAAGAAAAGGAGCACCAACGTGCTCCTAGAACGAGTTATTCAACTCCACAACGCTTCTTCAAGAAATCCCAGTCATGATTGACCTGTTCTTGGATTCTCTTTCTGAAGTCTTCCCACTCTGGTTTGAAGAGGTGCTTGAACTGTCCCTGAGTCTTGAAGTACTCATCAACAGGTTTCAGACCTGCCTCTGCGACTCGTTTGCTCGGAGCTGACATGATCCATTCCTCACCATCTATGACTTCGTAGAGAGGATGGAGTCCAGTTTCCACAGCAAGTCTAGACAGCGAAATGGTGTCCCCTGTTGCAGAACGCCAACCTCTGGGACAAGGTGAGAACGCGTGCACGAA
>JAEORO010000122.1 GCA_016840855.1 Candidatus Thorarchaeota archaeon
GACTCAACAAGACGAGAACAGAACTCGCTTTCTCCATTCATGAAGATCCGTTCATTTGGAACGAAGACATTTTCAAATACAATTAAGCACTCTTGACCCCCATATACCGGATTTCCACAGTCAACATTTCCTGCTTCACTTTCATCTAGCCTTCGAAGGTCACAAGACTGACGTCCGTAGTAATAGGTAATGCCCTCCGCATCTGCCGGTATAGCACAACAGATTGCATAATCTTTGTCTTCATTTCTCATGGAAAGAGTCGGCATGATAAGATGTTCATGAGAGTTGACTGCTCCAGTCTGATGCGCTTTTGCACCGCGTATAAAAACACCATCTTCTCTTCGCTCAGATACATGAACATAGACGTCAGGATCTTTTTGCTCAGATGGTCTTTTGCTTCGGTCACCTTTAGGATCAGTCATGCATCCATCAATAACCCAATCTTCCGCTTCTGCTTGCTTGATGTATTCTATGAATCTCTGATGGTAGTCCGTGCCAAACCTCTGATCCATCTCATAGGTGGTGAGATAGACTGCATTTAGCGCATCCATACCAACACATCTTTGAAAACAAGTTCCAGAAACTTGACCAAGTAAACGCTGCATTTTGACTTTATTCTGGAGATCCTCAGTGCTGTTGTGAAGATGGCAGAATCTATTGATTCTATTCCCAGTTATAACGGACTTAGCTGTCATTAGATCAGAATATTCAGGCTTCTGCGCTAAGTCATAGGTTAGAGCCACAGAGTTGATTGATGCTCTTATTATTGGATGTTCAGTTGGGTTCTCGATCTTTTCACCCAGTAAATAGATTTTGAGAGGTCCTCGTTTCTTGAGACTCTCGATATATTGTTCACCAGTTTTTAGCACCATATCAGAAAGCTCCCACTTGAGGATTGATTTTGAGTAATAATACACCTCTACTTATGAGCTATACGCTAGCGGTTTACATAACATTATAGTTAGTTCCAATCATATAATCATCAATCTGAAATTGCTCTTCTGTCCAAATCAAGAAAATTGTGCACAAAATATTCACGCAGCCGAAGCATATATTGATAGGAATCTCGAAATCTAAATTTACTAGGATATAGTGATTTCAATGGATGACATCGATAAGAGAATCATCTTGGAACTTGATACAGATTGCAGAATGACTTACCAGACAATGGCTAATAAGCTAGGTCTCTCATCAACTGCTGTAAGAAAAAGGATAACGAAATTAATTGAATCAGGCATAATTCACCACTTTATGGCAGCTCTCAGCTTAGAAATGATTGACTCTGATTTGATATTAGCTATTGTCCAAACAGATGGATCAGAATACCAAGACGAATTTGTTGATGAAATAGCAAGAAACTCTTCGGTTGTTCAAGTGAGCCATGTTGCTTGTGGAAAAGGTGGGCTTTACATTGTCTTTGGGGCTACAAGTGGAGTGCAAGCTCTATCTGATTTCGGACAGTTTTTACGCACCTTAAAATCAGTGACAAGTGTTGAAATCCATGTTCTTGTCTATTCTAGAGGTCAGAAGATTGTTTTGACAAATCTTCAACTTAAGGTGCTAAAGTACCTAGTTGACAATCCCCGCATGTCCATAGCGGATTTAGCAGAATCAACAGGTTTGACTGCAAGAAGAGTTCGGCGCATCATAGATGAGTTGCAAGAAGGAAATGGAATTGAATTCGCAATCTTTTGGAATCTTGGAAAAGGAGGACTAACTGAAGTTCTGTTAAGAATTGAGTGGGATGAGAATATTTCTAATAGCGACAGTATTATCGAATGGCTCAAGAATGAATATCCACTGGAATTCTGGACACCATTTGTTAGTGCAACATCTCCAACAATATTTGCTCGATTCATTATAGATGACTTAGAAAATATCGAGTCAATAGCAAAAGTAGTAAGAAAATCTCCTTCTGTGAAATCTGTATCTGTACTAGTGTTCTTCTCGAATAATTTATTCGAATGGCCCGGAGTCAAAGAGCTAAGGCTTCGTTTTGAAAACGACGAATAAAGGATTAGAATTTTCGAAATTCTTCACCATGTTGGATGACATTGATCCAACTGTATCCCTTTCCAGGAACTACTCTTTCAACATCACTTGCTGAAACCCATTCGAGTTATACCTCGCATTTCCACATTTTCAACCTAGTCAAATTGTTCATCTAGCCATTTACCCAGTGGATTCCAGCTTCCTTCTGGAAATTCTGCATGTTTCCCACCAACAACGATGTAAAACATCTTGTTTGTGGACTGTATCTCATCAAATAATGCACGACAAGATTCTACTGAGAAAAGCTCGTCACTATCACCAACGCCGACGAAGACAGGCATATTGCCAAGTTCTGGCAATGTAAAATCACGAAGACTAGTAATCTTCATGAAACGGTAGGTATAGTAGAAATTGAAAAGAGGATCATCGTGTCCAACCATTCCTTCTCGATAATAATGTATCACAGGCTTGCTTGGATTGAAAATCGAGCTGAAAAGTATCTTTAGCTTTTTCCCAGTGGACATTCTAGGATAAGCACTAGGCTTAGTTGTTCGAGCACCGCTAAAAAGCACAACTCCATCGATGGTTTCAAGGCAATTGTTCATTGCTATAGCGCTTGATAATACTCCAAGGCTATGACCCAAAAGAACAACCTTCGAATGATATTGCCTAATAAAATGAATTGATTCACAGAGGTCTCTGATGAATCGCTCCATGCTTGGAGCATCACCTCTGTTCCCATCAGAGAGTCCATGTCCTCTTAAGTCAAGACCATATACTGTAAATCCTAATTCTGACAACGGATCAGCAATCATCCTATATGGTCCACTATACGCAGTGATTCCATGAAGAATTAGTATTGCTGTATCTTTGCTTGGCTTTTTGGTCGACTCCCACATTCTCAAAAAAAGAGTCTGGTTGTCAGATGTCGTAATCAAATGGTGAGGATCTTTGAAGTTTTTCCGAAGTGCTACAATGTCTACCGCCATAGTATCACATTATGAATCAAATCTCTTCCAGCTTTAAGTATTCTTTCTACATCATGATTGAAGAATGCAAAATGAAAATGAGATGAGTCGCGCAAATTGAAGGTGGCCTCATCTCATTATCCCATCACGGATAGTAGATACAAATGCATCCTTGATTTTATCCCAGTCCAATTTCATATCAGTCGTCACTAAAAGGTTCGATAAACCCCCAATCGTACCAACCAATATTGTCGCGATATTGTCTGCGTCCAAGTCAGTTTTGAATTCCCCAGCTTCTATTCCATTAGCAATGATATCAGATAGTAGCTTGATTATGATCATCTGCTGCTTTTTGAACTCCTTCCTCATATTTGGCATTCGAGATGAGGCTAATTGAAACTCGAGGTCCATTCTACACACTTCTTCTGATACTTCGCAAATCGAAGCAAAGACTAAATCAGCGGCTTTTTCAAGTTTAGCAATCGCAGTTTTTTCTTGTGCGATTAATGATTTTAGTCCATCTAGACTCATCGCAGCGTTTCTCTTCTGAAGTTCAAAAAACAGTTCTTCTTTACTCTTGAAATAGCCATATATGGCACCTTTACTAAATCCACTTACTTTCACAATATCATCCATAGATGTTTCGTGATACCCTTTTTTAGAAAACAATGTCCTAGAAGCAGACAGTATCTTATCCTGCATCATCATTTTGTGTTCATCGGATACTTTCGGAGACAATACACGCACCTCAATAATATCTATTAAAACTGACTAGTCGGTTTAATATAAACCTTTTGAAATGAGTGAGAGTGTTGCCCCTGATTTCTCGAGGGCAACCAAAAATGACTCACTCCATCTTAGGCTCAGATTCTATCTCACCCAGAGTCATTATGGGCTTATTGGATCCACCAAAGATTCCGATAATTGCCAAAACAATGCCCCCCAAGAGATACCAAGCTTGAATACCAAAAGATTCAGCTATAGCTCCAGCAACTCCGAGACCAACTGGCGTCATCGCAGGTCCAAGGCTTATCAAAACGGTGAAGACTCTTCCCTGGATATTGGGTGGAACAATTGATTGAACAACAGCCATTATTGAGCCAGTTGCAAGAGGAATCATCAATCCAGCAACGAACATCCCAACAACTGCTACAAGGATCATATTAGCAGGCGCTAGTCCGACAACAGAGATGCTTACCGAAGCTGCAAGAAGTGCAACCAAAGCAGTAAGCATTCGTCTCCTGAAACCGCCCCAGACACCAAGCAGAACTCCACCTAGAAGCATTCCAATACCCATCGCGGACTCAATCCACGCGAGCTCGAAAGCTCCTCCTGAGAAGTGAAGTAAGACAAGAAGAGGAGTCAACGCAAATGTTGGTATCAAGACGACGTTTGTCAACATCAAAGCGATTGTGATGAACCTACCTCCGGTCCAGTTCTTCATATACGAAAACCCTTCTTTGATATCCTCAATCACTGATGATGTTTTAGATTCCACCTCAGCTTGTGAAGTGGGTTGAGGAATACGGATCATTAACAAGGGTAGCACAGCCATTGCTGCAGTTCCTATATCCACTGCGATGACAAATTGCATCGGTAGTAATGCCAATAGCAAAGCTCCTAATGCTGGTGCAGCAATCCTTGCTAGTCCTGAAAGAGCCTGATACATTCCATTAACCCTAGAAAGATGTTCTTTTGGAACCATCAATGATGCTGATGCCTGAAGTGCAGGCCACTGAAAACTACCAAGTGTTGAACGTACAGCCATGGCCATGAATACGTATGCAATCTGGATTGCCCCGATTGCCCATAGAAATGAAAGACCTGCAACTACAACTGCAGAGAGTGTGTCAGAAACAATCATCACATTCCGTCGACTCCATCTATCAACTAATGCTCCAGCAAATGGGCTTACCAAAACTTGTGGCAAAACGACTATCATTGTTGCTAGGGAAAGGACAAGCACACTTCCGGTTGTATACGTGAGCCACCACACAAGAGCAAATTGAACAAGCGCACTTCCAACAAGTGAGAATGCTTGTCCACCGAAGATTTTCATGTAATCCTTTAGTTGGTTATTCCCCAACACTGAGGTCCCACTAGATTTTTCGACAATTACTGATTCAGGAACCTGAACCACTATATTATCCAAATTTTTGGTTTGAGGGCCAGAATCTGGTTTTACTACATTCTTTGAGAGTAATGCCAATTTTTGTTTCTCCGTCTTATTATTTAAACCGACTGTTCGGTTTTTATTATTAAAATAAACTGACTGGTCGGTTTATAAAGGTTGTGGTATTCGTCGGTTAATTATTTTTCAAACAAGGAGGCATTTAATTGAGAATATGAGAAAGTCCCATAACCTATAACAGAGAGGGTTCTAATGGGAATAGACGGTGTATCAATTGGCAGATTCACAAGATCAACTCCTCTACCTTTCAAAAGCAGATGTGAATAGAATCAATATCTCGATGAAAGAGGTCATTCAACGACTAGAGATTGCATTTGCTGAGAAGGCTGAGGGGCGGATTGAAATGCCTCCAAAGCCAGGAATTCATCCAGGCGATGCAGACAACTTCATTCATGCAATGCCCGCGTATATTCCTGCAATGAAGTCTGCAGGTGTAAAGTGGGTCAGTGGTTTCCCCCAGAACAAGAAGAGAGGAGTACCCTACATATCTGGTCTGCTAATTCTGAACAATCCTGAAACCGGACTGCCACTTTCCGTCATGGATTGCGTATGGATCACAGCTAAACGAACAGGTGCCGCAACGGCAATCGCTGCAAAGCATCTCGCGCGTCCTGAATCATCAGTTGTTGGAATACTAGGATGTGGAGTCCAGGGTCGCAGTAATGTAGAAGCCCTAAACGTGATTTTTCCTTTGGAACAAGTAATTGCTTATGATATAGACCCTGAAGTCACATCTAAGTATGCCTCTGATATAGAATCGAATTATGGGTTGGAGGTCATACAAGTTAGAAAACCAAAGGATGCGGTTTCCGGGTGCGACATTATAGTGACAGCGGGACCAATTCTAAAGAAGCCTCATGCGACAATCCAAGCAGGCTGGATGGATAAAGGAGCATTCGCTTCTTTGGTGGACTTTGATTCGTGCTGGCACCCTGACGCTTTGAACGAATCTAATAAATTCTGTACTGACGATATTCCGCAACTTCTGCACTACCAAGAAGCGGGCTATTTCCAAGATATTCCTAATATTTACGCAGATTTAGGAGAGCTGGTCGCTGGACAAAAACCAGGAAGGGGGACACCTGATGAGCGTACCATTGCCTGCAACCTTGGATTAGCAATGGATGATATGGCTGTCGCCCCAGTAGTTTATCAAAAGGCACTCCAGAAAGGAATAGGCAGCTGGCTAGAGCTTTAGCAACATAGGCTGAAGAAAAAAGGATGGTAGTAGCGTATTGAATACACCTGAAATAGGTTGTCTTTTTCTATTAAAAGAAGAGCGTCTATGTAGTTTGAAATCTTCTCTTTTTGAATACAACAGTGAGCACAATCAAAATAGCAATGATGGGGATTGAAACACCGACATAGACGTGGAGAGGTAATATAGATGTGGCACTATTAGTAGGTTCACCATTAGTAGTAGTTAGAGGGTTATTATTGATATTGGACCAATTGAGTCTGTATGAATTTGCAGAGGGAACATATTCAGCAAGATATTCCCGCGCTTTTTCAACATCCAATTTACCATATCCTGATCTGTCGTCCCATCCTTGGTCAAGAATATCTGTAGCACCCCAGACCAATGCATCTTCAATTTGACCATTTGATGCCCATGGAAATTGATTCCAGAGAAGAACAGCTGAAGCTGCAACTATTGGTGTTGAACAGGATGACCCTCCGAAGGTGCCATATTCACCTGTTGTCTGCATGTATGTAGGAATACCTCCTGCTGGACCAACTAGAAACAATTTGTCCCCATAACCGCCTTCGTTATACGTGCCAGTTCTATCAAATCTTCCAATAACTCGGACATATGGCAATGACTGAGGAACATCTTTTGGTTCCAGTGGATAGAGCGTGTTATCACATCCTGCAAAAAAGAGCGCTTCTCCGTTTTCATAGAGTTCTGAAACCTTATTCTGCAGTTCGACCAATAGTGAATCATCAAATTCAAGCAAATAGACTGTTGCGAGAAAACTCATGGTAAAGACCATTCTTCCAAAACCAGTACCCCAATCAAATATGTCTATTAATTTCTGTAAATATATTCGATACGAGGTAACATCCTCAACAGGATAACTACCCCAAGGCCATGCACTGTACAATGGAGCATTTACTATCCCTGCTACGCCTATGTTATTATTAATGATAGAAGCAGCTACAGATGCAACTGCAGCCTCATGAGAACTTGTGCTGGAACTTGGATATGGCAGATATGAAGTAGAATCACTATTCCACGAAAAACTCGCCTTTTCTGTTATATTCAAGTCTCCATTTTGATCATCAACAATGGCTTCTCCGATTACGCATAGTCCCACTGCGTCAGGAGAATAAAAAGAATAACCATGGTCCCAAACACTGTGGATTTTAATAGCATCCAAATGCCAAGGGTCACCTTCAGGATCGTTTGGATTGAATCCGTGAACAAGAGATATATTTCCAAACGAGTAGATTATGAGCAAGAAGATTATTGCACTGAAAAGGGCAATTGGTCTTGAGAGAATTGATTTTGAACTTGCTTTCTTATTGCCCATGTCTAACCACTCAGTTGAGATGAAATTTCTCAACAATAAAGTTACACTTCTGAAATTAAGAACACTCATCACAGCAAAATGCTATAGTCTGAAATGAGATAGGACAGAAGGAGGTGCGACCAACGCACCCTCATGGAGTATGATGATTTTTAACCTGCGAGAAATCTTTTATCTTCGGTTCAGAATTGGCAAAGTGACATACAATGATCCAGATTGCGAAGAAAGATGGTGTACCGATGTGCACACTTGAGCAATATGAAACTGATTTTGTGGATCGGCACTTGGTTCATGGAGTAATCGAAAAATGGGCGAATGAGAAACCTGATGAGATTGGACTTGTTTGTGCAGATGATGGAAGAGAATTCACATGGAAAGACATCCATCAGTCTGCAACTGCGATTGCGATCAAGTTAACGGAGATGGGATTAAAGAAGGGAGATTTCCTCGCTACGTCCTTACCATTTCTCCCAGAACATATCTTTTTAGAATACGCATGTTTTCAGATTGGAGTAATTCATGTTCCTCTTGATATGCGATTGAAACCCCAGGAAGTCATTCGTTGCTTAACTCTGGTGAAAGCAAAGACTTACTGTCATTTAGGAAAAACTGAGCATGCTGACTTTGGAGCATTAGGGCGGACTGTCAGGCAGAACTGCCCATTTGTAGAGCAATTCATTCAATTCTCAAAACCGGATGAGTGCAATGAAGGAACACTATCAGCTTTCACCTTAGAAAAGGAAGCCAAAGAGCTCGCTCGGAAGGTTCTATCTGGAACTGAACCTGAATTGGGTCGAAAATATTTCGAAGCCAAAGCAAGCATTGTTGAAACTGATGGATGTCAAGTCATATACACTACAGGCTCTACAGGGGCTCCAAAACCAGCTCTTCTCTCTCATCGTGGAATCACATCCCAGAACTTGACTCTGGGAATGGGGTTCGATATGCGTGAAGAAGACACCATGCTTGTGAATCTGCCACCAAGTCATGTCGGAGGTCAAGCAGAGCAACTAATGACACCTTGGTTTTTTGGTGGAAAGTGCGTAGTCCTCCATATCTTCAAACCGGATCTCACATTGGAGGCTATTCAGAAATACAAGGTGACACTCTTCGGTCAGATCCCGGCTCTATTCGTTATGGAATGGCGGCTACCTAACTATGCAGACTATGACCTTTCTAGTCTCAAGTTCGGTCTATATGGAGGACAAGCGGTTTCGCGTCAGTTCTTAGAGCAGCTACAACAGATGACTCCGAGATTTGGAACAGGATTGGGATTGACTGAAACCTCTGGATTCTGTACATATACACCGCTAGATGGCACAGTGGATGACATACTTGCAGGAGTCGGATATGCGATGCCTATAACTCCCATCTCAATCAGAGAAATGA
>JAEORO010000017.1 GCA_016840855.1 Candidatus Thorarchaeota archaeon
CTGGAGCGAGCCATGCAGTTTGCATTGATTCCATTGTTCTTAATGTATCTTCTTCTAAGATACGTGTCCCATTGGAAACCCCTTCATGCAAGAATACAAGCAAGAATTTGGCTAAATCGAAGATATTTGAGCGTAGACCTCCGCATCCATAATTAAGTGTGTTATAGTGAGGATAAACTCTGTCTCCTGTTGATGTTGGATCCATTTCAAACATGTAAATGTGAGGTGTCGCAAGCTGAGCTGCATCAAATTCAGTATAGTTATACCCTGTACTCTCCATTCCGAGAGGATCAAAGATGTTTTCTTGAAGATATTCCCAAATTGATTGCCCAGTAGCTAATTGTATAAGGTATCCTAAGACATCATAGCCAAAATTGGAATAATAGCGATTGGTTCCTGGTTCGTGAGAAGTCCAAACTGCTGGATTATATAATGAACCATTAGGTGTAAGATGTCCCTCAATCCATGAAGGATAGGGTAGCCAATCGTACGGATTCTCCAATCCCAACTCTTGAAGGGCTTCTGCTGTTACTCCAAACCAATACTGGTCAGAATCTTTACTTAATCCTGATGTGTGTTGCAGTAACATTCTGAAAGTAATTGGTGTGTCTGTATAGTTGGGATGTCTTAGTGAGAATGGAAGATAATCATTTACATCATCGTCAAGATCGATTATATCACGTTCATAGAGCTGAAAGATTGCTGTCGCTGTGAATGTTTTCGTCACTGAGGCTATCATGTAAATAAGGTCTAATCGCTGTTGTTCTCCATAGCTTTTTGTCCATACAATTGAATTGTTTCTAATTGCAGCGACAGTGGTTGAAGGTATGTAGTGTTGCTCCATAATTTCCGAAATATAATCATCAACTTGTGGTTGAAAGGGGCAGATATCCTTGTTCTCATAGGAGATAGGATTGAAGAAGAACCCTCCCATCAGTATTATTATTGACAGAATCTTAATTACATTATTCAACTGGCGCGGCCTCCCAATACGCGATAAAACTCATGATATATCATATCACTAATTAACTATTGATGTACGCAAACGATGAGCTCTTGGGGAATAACATTGGACAATTCTGTCGTGAGTCCGGTTGGGTTTATTGGAAAGAATAGTTCTACCACACATCCGAGCATATAACCAAACAGCAGAAACGTCAATATTCACAATTTGAGTTCTCCATTTGAAACTTGCCAGATACCTGCAACGAATGCAATTACAAGAATATTGTACACAACATACAAATTTTGGCACTCGGGAAAAAGCCTTCACGAGTGAGGACTATAGTGCCAATCTGGATGCATTTATTGAGAAAATCAAATAGCTACCAGATTAGATTAGTGTTTCAAGAATCTCAGCTACGTCTTCAACATATTTCGGACAATTATCGAATGCACCTTTTTCGAAGGCATCTCTCACATCTTCAGCAGTGGTCAAGTCATATTTGATTAATTCTTTGCAAAGCATAGAACCATAAAGCTTGGTAAAATTTTCAAGAAGCGTGTTTGCGGCTTGAAAAGCTTTCTCCTCCATCATTGACCCTCCGTACTTCAATCCTAGAGCCATGATTGCTCCAGTCAGAGCTCCACACACATTTCCATTACTAGCTATACCTCCACCAAATCCAGATGCTATATTCATACAGGTATCATAGTCAAGTTTTCCAGAACTGAGGTGTACACCATAGGTGGCGAATATTGCCTGTGAACAAGAGCCTTTCTGTTCATCCATAATCTTCTTTGCTTTTTCCACGCGAGTAGATGACATATGGTCGCGCAAGTTTGAATACTTTTATACATTTGCTGAAAGGTGATTATTATCGTTCCTACACCCTTTTGCCGATTAACAAATCTGACTTGCCAATCGATTCGTAGAATGCAGTACGCAAAGCGATATCTATTGGAACTTATGGTAAGTGGATTTGGACTTCAAGAGAATTGAAATGAAACTAACAAACTTTCATCCATACTACTTGCCACTTTTGCCGACATCCTTAAAACAAAAAAGGCAATCCATTGAACCATCCGAGCCGGTTTGGCGGAGAAGCTTACGCGACAGCCTGCAGAGCTGTTTTACCTGGGTGCAAATCCCAGAGCCGGCTCCATTTTTCCGCAAGTTTCTTGTAGAAGCAGACTTCTCCTCTATGGCTGCAATGAAAGAAGACAAGTATCTCATCAGTTTCAATCTCTTGATTTCATTAGCTGCAATTCTGCAGCTCCTTTCTCTTTGGGGATATACTCCAGCCCTTGACATGATTGGCTCTTTCGTCATAGCATCTATAGCATTGATTGCATTGATAATAGGTCTCATCGGACAATACCGCAACCTAATCGAGATATGGGGTTCAGTAACGGTCTCGATTGGCCTGGTAATAATGACTTACTTCATTCTGCCTTGGTCATTCAATTTGGCATTCGCATTAATAGGACTCATCCCGTATTTCATAGGGTTATATCGC
>JAEORO010000123.1 GCA_016840855.1 Candidatus Thorarchaeota archaeon
GAAGCAATCCAACCGGAGGGGGACTGTAACTCCATTGGTGCCTTGGAAAGCATTGCTACAATTGTCGATTTAGTCGATGTGCCTGTAATAATCAAGGAAACTGGAGCGGGGATTTCTAGTGAAGTTGCTAAAAGCTTGGAGGAAGTTGGCGTTGTGGGAGTCGATGTTGGAGGTGTTGGAGGGACTAGTTGGGCCGGGGTCGAGTACTTCCGTGCTCAGAAAGAGGATGATGATCTTAAAGCACAGCTTGGCCTTGAATTTTGGGATTGGGGAATACCCACTGCATTGAGTGTGATAATGGTACTAGATTCCACGGAGCTTGACGTCATTGCCACGGGTGGGATTCGTAGTGGACTTGATATTGCAAAAGCCCTCTCTCTTGGAGCCACTGCTGCTGGTATCGCTCATCCACTACTCAGACAAGCCGTTTATGGTTCATCACTTGATGTTGTGGTGGAGCTTGAACGGTTTTTGGAAGGTCTAACAGTAGCTATGTACCTTACAGGGTCTCAGAAGGTAGAGGACCTCTCATCGAAACCGCTCATCTTGAGTGGCAAGCTTGTAGAGTCATTAGAATCACTCGGGATTGACTACCAGAAAGTTGCTCGTGGGATTTGAACTAGATTACTCCCGCATGCTGAAGATACTTTGAACGCATTCGTATCCCATTCAACATCTGCACAGCTTCTTCTATGGTGTCCCCTACTGAAATTCCATTTAATTCAAAACCACGGATAATAACTTCATATTTTTCCAAGTCTGGGACATATGCAATGACTGTTTTCTGATGACGCTTAGCAACATTTGCCACTCGAGCTCCAATCTGGAGGGAGATGCCTGGCGCATATGGTAAGAGAAGCAATAGAGCCGCATCAATTGTGTCAAATCCGAGCATTTGGTCAAGAACTTTTTCATAATCTATGTCTGATGCACTGCCAGTGAGATCACATGGATTTCGAAAGGATGCAATACCTTGATACTCTGGAGTCATCATATCTCTCATCGATGCTTGTTGCTCCTTGTCAAAGAGTGGCATCAAGAGACCATATTGTGCAGCTTCATCACTTGCGATTACTCCGTGACCACCACTAACCGTCAAGGTGCCAACTCTGGAACCTTTCATAGGCTTAGGTTTGAAAGAGAACACTTTTGCATACGCCATCACTTCATCCTCGTCTAGAGCGTGAATAACACCATATTGGTTGAAGGCGGCATTAGTAATAGCGTGGTCTCCTGCAAGTGACGAAGTATGACTCTGTGTCGCTCGATGACCAGCTTCTGACTCTCCTCCTTTAAGGACCACAATTGGTTTCTTTGGCACAATTTTTTCGCACGCCTCAACAAAATCTCTTCCTTCTCCAGGTGCGAATCCTTCAATGTATGCCAAAATTACATCTACCCGATTATCGTTCCCAAAATACTCAACGAAGTCAGTCACTCTCGTCTGTGCGGCATTACCAATTGATATTGCAGCAGCAATTCCAACATCCCTACCAGCAAACTCCTCAAGCCTTTCTATTAGCCATCCTCCGCTCTGAGAAATAATAGCAACATTTCCTCTTCTGGGTCGAGCAACACGTTCTGACGGTAGGAAAAATGTATCAAGAACATCTGGCACAAAAACTCCTATGCAGTTTGGTCCGACCATCGTTATTCCATATTTGTTAGCAATATCGACAATCTCAGACTGAAGGTTAGCACCAGCTTCTCCAACTTCACTAAATCCACCAGAAACAACGATGACCGACTTGATGTTCTTTTCTCCACACTCAGTCAAGATTCCGGGTACATATTTTGCTGGGACTGATATAACAACAAGGTCAATGTCATTTGGAGCGGCTGTAAGGGACTTATGGACAGCAATTCCTTCAACTGTCCCTCCCTTAGGATTGATAGGATATGTGGGAAGTCCATTTTCGAAGGCAAGCTTCCGAAAAATGACATTACCTGGATTGAACGGGTTCGTTGTTGAGACGCCAACCACAGCTGCTACTCTTGGATTTAGCATCTTCTTTAGGCCTATCATCTCTTACCCTCGTGAATCTTTTCTCTGAGTTGTAGCTGTCCCTTATATGGGCTATGGATACGAATATCTTGAGAAATCTTATAATAATGACTCAAGGTTTCATCTGAGCTAGAATCTCACTTGTTCTAGGTTCAGCCAATATCGCGTGCTGAAGTTTACCAAGCAGCTTTGCTATCTCTGCATAGATTACCTGACGAGCAGGATCTGACGCTGAGGTCGCATTTTGAATAGCTTCCTCTACCTCTTGATTCAGTCGTTTGATAATCCGCTTTTCTAAGTCTGGCCCACCCCATCCAAATCCATCGAAAGCTGTTTGAGCCTCTAGGATTTTCTCTTTGACATCCAGCTTATCCTCTTTAAGAACAGGTTCTATACCTTGGAAATACTTTGCAACAGCTCTCTCTACTCTTTCCATCTCTGAGCCATTCAAATAACTCTCTTGTTGACGATGTTTCATGAGATCCTGTAGGAGCCGAGCGCCTGGAGCTTCTGTGAGAAGTCCTTTAGCTATTTTTACTAGGATACGTGCTGGTAGTTCAATTACATCTCCGAAAAATGGTGACTCGGATCTATATCGATGAAGCTCTCGTAGTGACTCCAACCAGAAAGTTGGAAGGAGAATGTGACACCGACCTGAATACTGTTGTATCAATCTTTGACTTTGACCTATCAGGCCAAACAAATCATCTTCAACGTCCACTTTCCGATAAATTTCTAATGGCTTTACTTGTTCCTCACCTACAAGAGGTACTAATTCAACATCCTTGCTCTGTGCAGTTCCCTCCACAGAAGCTACTCCTCCCGGTGGAGCTTCTTTTCCATCAAGAAGGGAGAGTATCTCCTGGGCGGCTTGTCCGGACTCCATTTGTTTGGCCTTATCTGACAACTTGGGTAGGAGACTCTCTATCTGTGAAAGGCGTTTCACAATGAGACTGATAATATTTTGAGTTGAAGGTGGCACTCCTTTCATTGTGGTGGCTTCTTCCATCCATTTCCGTGTCCTTAGAAGCCCTTGAGTTAATGAGTCCACTCTGTCAGGGTCTATTGTTTCTTCAACCTGTGTGCTAATTAGAAAGTGGATGAGTGTTGAATTCAAGGTGACAATAAGAAGAAGTCTATCAATGAGATCTTCGTATTGAAAAGAAGAGGAGTCAGACATTCTGTCATCACCTCTCTTATTCCATTGTATCGCCCGGAGTCATATAATAGCTGAATAACTCACGAAAATCATTGATTGCATCAACTAGTTCTTTTCTAGTAGTTCCTTTTGATCTCATAAACCACCCCTGCTTTAGTGGGGAGGCTCCACTATGCAAGTTAACTAGCTGTGTTGCTTCATTAATTATCTGGACGAGTTCTGGAATCTTGGGTAGACCAAGAAGAAGCAGCAGATTGGTCTTCGGGTCTTCTTCATGGTATTGTACATAGCATGGAGTAATCGCAGCACCAGGTGCGATGAACTTGTCAAGTGCCTCCTTCAGATGCATTCCAAACTCCGCCTTCGCTACATGCCTAGGTCCAGACAGGACATAGTAAACACTCTCTGCATTTGGTTCTTCGCCAACATCTGCATAGGAGCACTCCGTCACTGCATAGTCAATCATTGTTCTTAGTTGTTTGGCCATACTACCTGCATCTGGAATCAAACCAATGTCTGTATAGAGTGCAGGAACCACGATTGGGTCAAGTTTTCTAGCATAGTCAGCCAAGTCAGTCGTAGGGAACACATCTTTTGATTTTTCCCAGACACCAGGAGAGAGCATTGCTTCAACAACATCTAGCGCCAAGGGATTAACAAGCTCAACAAATGCTTGTTCAGTTCGAGCTTCTAAGTCGGAGCTCTCGTCTAGTGTTGATGGTACCATCGTTTCAATTGAGTCAATGTCCGCAATATCGACCTCAAGCTCCCTTTGTAGATAATCCACCGTATCGCCCTTTCTCCATTGGAGGATTCGTTTCAGCATTGTCCTATTTGAGAGTAGAATCGTTAGATCTGCTCCACGCTCTTGCAGCTGTGCTCTAAGTAGCTTTGATACAGCCCAAATCGAGTTCAAGGCTTCACTTGACTGTCCTTCAAATGGAAGGATTCCAACGACATAGACGAATATTCGGCGTCCCTCTTCTTCTTGGAATCTCTGTTTGAGCAACTCAATTAGAGCTGGTGTACCTCCACATCCAGTACCACCGCCTAGACTTGTGAAGATACAAAAACCAGACACCCCTTCAAACCCAAGATTACTAAGCTGGTCAAAGATGATGTCTTTGGATTCCATAATCGAATTATACCCATCCATAAATCGACCACCCACACCAATTTCCGAAGCACCATAGAGTAGCGTATTTTCTTTGGGGATTCCGTACTTCTGGCGTACCTTGGTCAGGTCTGCTCTGTCAGTGTTTATCAAAAGATATCCTCTGACTCTTGATGGTAGTTTCTTGTCTCTGCTGGTTTGGAGATATGACCCTACAATGTTTGAGCCACATTCACCAATTCCAATAGCGAAAACTTCAGCTGCTTTTGTTGTATCATCAATCTCAACAGGTTTCTTTGGTGGACCGCTTCCGAACATTGGTTTCTTCTCCTATTTCTTCCGTGAACCGACTAGAGCTTGGGCGCTCTCTTTTATAGCCCAGCTTAGGTATGAACTAATATCTTCTCGGCTATAGGTTTCTCTTATTTTCCTTATTGCATCTTCAATGAACTTATCGCGTTCATCCTGTTTTGCTGCAGGACTAAATCCAGTCATGAACATTCTAAGGGACTTGTGCCAGTCATCCATTGAAATGGCTTTATCCAGCCATTGGCTCCTCATTTCCTCTAACTCGTGGAAGTTAGCGATTGCCTGGTCTAGGTCGACCGCTTCGGTAAGACTATCTTCCAACGTCTTCATTTTCTTGATATTGAACACAAGTTTGCTGAAGTCCTCTGGATATTTCTCAGCAACTCGTTCAATTGTAGAATAGTATTGACTTTTTGTTCTCAAATCAGTTTCATGAGTTTCCCCACTCTTAGTGGCTATGCTTTTAATCATCTGCAACATTTCTTCCTGTATGTTTGCGAGTGTAAGGCAAACATCAAGTGCTTCATTTACATGAGGTGAGTCTGTTTCCAGTTTTGATGGGACTTTATCAATAAGCACCTTTAATCGCTCAACAAATTCAGACATTCCTTGTTGTTCAAATAGTGATAAAGCTCCTTTGATCTGAACGTATGCCTCATCCACACGTTCTCTTATCTTCTTGTGAACATTTGGTGAGGTAGTTAAATTCTGGAGCTGATCGAATGCATCTGCAGCTTCTTCGAGCTCCGATGGAGGCTTATTTTTGAGGTCATTGAGCATCTTTAGCTCTTTCTGAAGCTTCACACCAATGCTACTTGCACGTTCTAAACTAGTTGTGAGAGAGTCAACCTCAGTACCAAGCTTCTCTATTATTTTGTCTTGGATTTTCTTTTCGTATATTTCAACCATTTTTCGTGCAATGGCTGGAAGACTGAATACCGTATCAGCTGCAACACCAACATTATTCAGTTCACTAATTGCTTCTTGCGCTTCATGAGGTATCTCTACTCCTGCACCCATCAATTTTGCAGCTGCAAGCCTTATTTTAACACCAAGTCTGTATCTAAGATTCTCAAGAGCATCTTGAGCTTTAACAAGTATGCCATCTTTGATAGAACGCATCTCTGATTTTATCTCAGCAAAATCTTCCATGCTTTGAATTCGAGTAGCGCCTTCATCGAGCTCAACAATAATCGGCATGAAAATCTCAGCGTAAGCAGGTTTTACAGTTTGAAGGTCATGAACAATTGCGTCAATCTCTTGTTGACAAGCTTCTCGGAATGTTGCAACACCACTCTCAACAGCACTTCTTAGACTTGTCAAAGAACCAAGTAGGTATACAATTCCGCCTTCAAGTTCCTCAACCTTTGGGGCTTTCTTACTCAATTGAGCATGGTCCAGAACCCTGTCAGCTGAAGTTGCGAGCTCATTGAATTTTGCTAGATAGCTGCGAATACTATCTGTGATGTTTTTACGAAAGTCATCATCCATTCCTTTTGCTTGGAGATATACTCTGACCATCTCATCAATGTCAGCTGTCTTCAAAGTTTTCTTCGAATTAGCAATGAATTGGCGGACAGCAACAACATCTTTTATTCCTGCATCTTCCGGGGCTTCGGTTGCTTTTTCAACGTCATCTAATAGCTCAAACAGACGTTCTCTAAGTGCAATTTTCACTTGCCCTTCCCATTCCACCATCCGCTGATAACTAGATAATAGAGGGGCAACGTTGTCTCCTTCAACATTTACATTTGGCGGGGTTGGAATCACCTCTGCAGTTGTTGGGATACCACCTTCGACAATCTTCGTTGTGACTTCGTGCTTAATGTTTATTATTTTATCACGGAGTGCATTAGCCATCTTAACTTGAGCCGAATGAAGCTGATTCTCAAGAGACACGAGTGCAGTAAGTGTATCAGCTTTTGCAGCATCCCTAGCAATTAGACGGAGTTCTTTAGAGAATTCCATTGGCAGTTCGAGACCTAACCTAGCTGCAGTTTCAACTGATGCTTGAAGGGATTCTGTTGAACCCACGAGAGAAGTACCGAGTAATTTGCTAACTTCATCCTTTCTCCCGTCTAGAAATTCTCTATCCGATTGTAGTTTATCGTTTAGAATTGTTAGATCTCTTAGCGATAGACCTATGACCTCATTATTTGAAACAGTCGTGGCCACTTCACTCTTATCAATCGTGATATGTCTCTCATAGGTTTCCACAGTAGCTTTGTTTTCATCGAGAGTTGATTTAACATCTCGCGCAACATCTTCAAGAATGACCATGTATAATTTTGAGAAAGCTTTAGCAAACTCATGAAGTTTTTCGAAGTCTTTGAAATCGCCTGCTCCTATTCCTGGGAAATTCAGAGCTGATATTCCTTTTACTTCTGCAGGTTTGAAAGTTTGAATTTTCGGTGCGATAGCTAGTGTGTCTTTGTGTTCTTTTCGGAAGTACTCTGCAAAGTCACGAGTAACTCTCATGAAATCCGTTTCAAGGTCGTTAGCTGTTTTCTCAACTTGAGCTTGAACCTTTCTCTTTTTCATAAATCCTGATGTAGCGAGATCGTTCTCCATCTTTGTCAAGTTGGCAAAGATATCATAGAGTTGACGCACCTGACGGTCCGCTTGTTCTTCCATTCCAGGATTTACTGAAACAAGGATTCCTTTTAGTTCGGCGAGTTTATCTAATTCTCGTCTCCATCCGCTAGTGTCCAAGATGCCTGCCTCCGTCTAGTATGGCTTTTTGCGTGAGGATGTCTTAAGTTCTTTCTGTGTGGGTCCTCCCTTTTCAACGATTTTATCATGTATTGAAGCGCTCTAAATTGCTGTTTTACGCTCTCTGACATCATTTTGACATAGTTAGAAACACCCTTAAGCACTCCAAAATTCGGAATGTTAATTGCTAAATCCTTAGAGGAGAGACTATGGATAAAGGCTCTTTGAGCTCAAATGGTACACCTTCTCTAAATCATGAGAAGGTCATCAAATTAGAAGCAGCTGCAGTTGACCTTGATTACGATGAGAACTTTCTATATGCTGCATGTCGAGATCTGAAAGTTCGAGTCTGGTCTAAGACTGACTGGCATTTAGTCGCTGAGCTAGGGGATACGGATACTCCACCTCTAATTGTTGATGTTGATGATACCCAAGTTTTCGCTACATGTGAACGAAGAGTCTATGTCTGGAAGAAAGATACATGGGGGATGACTGGCTGGTTCGAGCTCAGTTATGAAGCTCTGACATCGACTCTTTATGGAGATTACTTCTATGTTGGCGCAAATGATGGAAGACTCGTATCTATCCAAAAAGACACTCATGAAACTTCAAGCTGGCAGCTTCACAAGTCAGATCTTACAAGTTTATGGTCTGATGATAAAATCATATGCACGAGTACCAAGAAGGAAGAGCCTCGGGTTTGGTTGAAAGACCGAGACACTGCTCCTTCTGAACTTGCTCGCCTGGATAAAAAAGGCAAAGGCGGAGTCCTCTCAGGAAATGCTGAATTCATTCTAGTAGGAAACTCGACAGGCGAGGTTGCTGTGTATGATCGTGTTGAATGGGAACTAGTCAAAACACTGGAATCTGGTTATACAAGTCCAATTTCGTCTATGTGGGCAAGCAGTCACTATCTGATTGCAGCGACCGTAGCTGGAACTCTAACCATTTGGGATTTGAAGAGAGGTGAAGATATTGGAGAAATCACTCTAAATGGTCAGAAAATTGAGTGGGTCACTGCAGATCATGATCTTCTCTATATTGCGACTCAGGAAGGAATCACAATTGTTCGTTTGACAGCAGCTGGGAGACCTTTCGACATATGTTCTGATTCTCCTGCAATATTGACTGATAGTTTATTGAAAACCTCACCATATGATGTTCTTGAGGGAGCTCTTGAACTCGAGAAGAAAGCTGATGAACACTTTCAAGAAGGTCTTTTCCATGATGCGGTTCTTGCTTATGAAAATGCCTTACAATTATTGATTGACAATACACATGCATTACTAGAAGTGCCAGCGGAACGACAACATCTAACAGATGAACTAAACACCAGACTTGGAAAAGCTCTTCTAAAAGCAAAGATTCAGGAATTACAAACAATAGACCATGAGATTCGTCAGTTGTCTGAGGAACTTGATGTCCGCAAAAGGACCGATCAGAATCCTGAAGATATTGAGCGATTGTGGAGTTCTGCTGGAAGAATAATTAAGGAGAGTCGAGTTCTCGCTGAGGCTCAAGCTAGTGATATGCTAAGTTATCAGCTTACGCATGTCGTAGAAACTCTTGAGTTTAATTTGAATGAAGCCATGTCTAAATTTGATGTTTTTCGAGAAACTATCAATCAGGCTTTGGCTCTCACACGTCAGATCTCTAATGAATGGCGATGGATGGAAAGGAGACGTACAAAACTTCCAGAACGAAAGCAGTTTCTCGAAGGAGCAATGGAGAAACTTCAGGCTGCCCTTGAAAAGTCTGATCCTGAAGGTGAAGTGAGAAAAATCCTTTCGGGAGCTCTTGATGAGTACAAACGATTGTATAGTCAAATCGACCGGATTGTGACATCATACGAAACCGAGCTTGAAAAATCGTTCAGCTCAAAGGAAGAAGCCCAAGAAGCAATTGATGGACTTCTCGCCATTGTACCAAAAAAGATTGAAGCGCTAAACGATATCGCAGATGAAACTGAACGGGATTTGGAACAGAAACGTATTATCGCCGCACTTGAACAGGCTCTTAACACAGCAAAGTCGTTCAAAATGAATAAATCCGCAGAAACCATTCAAAAAGAGCTCGAGAAGGTTCAACCTTCTGAAGAGCCAGAGAAAAACAAGTGACAATACTCTTTGAATCTAGGATGCTGCGATTCCATCAATAGAAGGATAAGCCTCGTCAATGAAATCCTCGTCATCAACCAAATCCATCCATTCTTCTGCAAGCTCCTCTATAGATGGATCCAACGAGATTGCATATTCGACATCTTGCAGTGCTGTAGCGAAGTCCTCGAAGTAGAGATGACAAAGTGCAAGATTGTACCAAGCTACTGCTGATGAAGGATTTAGATCAAGTGATTTCTCGAGAGCATCCATTGCTTCCTCCCATTGGTCCTCTGTGATTAGAGCAGTTGCAAGAAGCTCCCATTTTCGCACATCTAGAGGTCGGAGTTTTAGACTCTCTTTTAATGCCCAAATACCTTCAGAATTCTCGTTAAGCAAGAGATGAATATATCCCTTATCTGCCCATTTTGAAGAAGAAGTTGGTTCAATTTGAAGAAGATTGTTAAGTGCTTCAATTGCACTCTTTGGTTTACCCATTTCTAAATTACAGATGACCAAATTTTCCCAAGCGCTCACATTTTTTGGATCTAAGGATAGTCCTACGTGAAGTTTATCCCGTGCTTCGCTGAATAATCTTTTTTCAATTAAACGTGAAGCTTGTCTAAGAAAAGAATCGACGCTATCAATATCAGAAGAGTTTTGGTCCAACGCTCGATGCTCCATATCTTACATGACGATGCACACGATATTGCCAAGAAAAAGGTTGCTCTGTCCGCACAAATTTCTTTCTCTCTTTTAGGTTTCAAGATAGAACATCATATCCACTCCAAACCAAGATTTCAGTATTGAATGGTTTGTTCGAGATTATAGGAGTGCAATTGCATCGATCTCAATTCTCACATCCCTAGGCAAGCGTGCGACTTCTACAGTTGCTCTAGCTGGTGGTATGTTTCCAAACCATCTTGCATATTCTGAATTCATTTCTGCGAAATCATCCATATCCTTGAGATAAACCGTGCACTTCAAAACGTGATTCATAGAAGACCCTGCTGCTTCAATGACTCCTTGAAGATTGGATAGCACTTGCTTTGTCTGAATCGTAATAGAACCAGACACAAGTTCTCCTGTTTCTGGATTGATAGGGACTTGACCAGAACAGAATACAAATCCGTTTGCCTTTACACCCTGCGAATATGGACCAATTGCCTTAGGCGCTTTGTCTGTTGAAATTCGTTCAAGCGTCATTTTTCATCATGAAATGAGGCTGCATTAATCCACGATTAATCTAACGGTTAGTGTCTCCTTTCTGGTGGTGGTGGAACGGCAAAACCTGCAACGATTCTTGTTCCAGTTTCCCCTCTCAGAGCTCTTGTGATATTGGGGGGATCTGTGATGATTGCCATTTCTCCTCCATTCTTTATGAATTGGATACATGATTCTATTTTTGGTAGCATACTTCCAGGACTGAAATGACCTTCCTCGATATAATGTTGAGCCTGAATATGGTCCATTTTATCAATAGCTTTCTGGTCCGCTTCGCCGAAATTAAGATAGACCTGCTCAACTGCAGTTGATATGAGTAAAACATCTGCATCTAGATCCGTCGCTAGAAGACTAGACGCACGATCCTTATCAATAACTGCGGCGATTCCTTCTAAGCCTCCTGATTCATTGGCTATAACCGGAATACCTCCACCTCCGACAGCATAAACAATGATATCATCGTTAAGGAGTGCTTTGATTGCTGGAAGCTCAATGATTTCTTTAGGAATTGGTGAAGGTACTACTCTGCGCCATCCCCGTCCGGCGTCTTCTTTGACATTCCAACCTTCTTCATCAGCTTTCTTTTTCGCATCCTTTTCATCCATGAATGAGCCTATGGGTTTGTTTGGATTACCAAATGCAGGATCATCCTTGGCAACTCTTACCTGAGTTACCAGTGAGGCAACATGCTTGTTCATGCCACGTTTGTGGAATTCATTATAGAGTGCTCTCTCAATCATGTAACCAATTGCACCTTGAGTGTCAGCTCCACAATAGTCCAGAGGTACTGGATGCAATTCATGCTCAGCTAGTTCTGATCTCCTTAGAATAAAGCCTACTTGAGGTCCATTACCTGATGTGATAACAACATTCCATCCCTCTTGGATCATATCTGCAATATGTTTGCATGTTTCAGCAGTTGCAGCGTATTGATCTGGCACTGTTTTATGATCCTTATCCTTAATTAGTGAGTTACCGCCAATTGCAATTACAGCCGTTTTAGCCAAATTATCATCTCCTCATCTAGAAGGAATTTGAAAATCTACCTTTTTCAATTTAAACGAATGGGTTTGGTTTACTTTCATTCGGAAGTTTCTTCTCTTTCCCTAAGCCATTCATCGAGGTAAGCTGTTTCAAGTTCGTCTGCATCGGCAATATCTTTTCCAGTCATGCCATCAATCAGGGTTTTGGTCCTGACAAGGATTTTTGCATCTTTCTTTAATATCTCTTCAACAAATTCCATTGTCTTCTCCATCAGCTCATCTTGATTCACGAGCATGTCGGCAAGACCGATCTGAAGCGCCTCTTTTGCAGAAACACGTCTAGTTGTCATTATGATATCTTTCGCACGAGCTGGACCTACCAACTGCAATAAATTCGATGATGCACCTGCGCCTGGAAAAACTGATAGCTCGACTTCTGGAAGTCTGAAAACCGCTGTGTCCGTAAAGAATCTAAAGTCGCAGGCTAAAGCTAACATAGCTCCAAATCCAATTGCATATCCATTTACAGCAGCAATCGTGACACATGTCCTATTTTGACGGATGAGTCGCATTGTTCGTTCTAGAATTTTGAAAAATTCGGTCACTTCGTCACCTTTAAGACCCATTATCGTTTCGAGGTCAAATCCTGCACTAAATGCACGCTTCCCTTCTCCCGTAAAGATAATCACTCTGATATTGGGATCGTTAGCAATCTGTGAAACTTGGTCACTAAAATTAACAAGCATGTCTTTTGTGACTGAATTTAATTTATCTTCCCGAGATATTGTGATAATTGCATGAGCATCATCAGCACTGAGTTTGATTTCTCCTGTCAATATCTAACACCCTATAGAACTTCAGGTGTGAGAAAAGACGAATAAAACCTTCTACTACAGAATATGGATGTAATGTTATGCCTTTTTTGAATCACAAGCTTCACAAGGATCATTCACATGAGCGCAGAACTCTCTATGAATATCACACATCACACCTAGATCTCTCATGAATTTGATGATGCGATTGATTTCGCTAGTCATAGCTTCGAAGATATCTTCGTCTTCATTCGATCTTGTCTTCTCGTATTCTGCAATCATTGCGTCAGCTGCTTTGTCAATTTCCTTCACTACTCGTTCTGGCAGACTTACTTGATCCCCTCTAGATCTTTGACCCTTTTTTTTCAGTAGGTATTGGGTGATTGCAGGTTCAGTCACTCCAAGCATTCTAGCAATCTCTTTCTGAGTGATCTTGTGATCAACCATTTTCCCCTCCTCATTTAAGCGAGGAACCACCTTTGTTTTCATAGCTTTGGCAAGCTCTCTTCTTATTGCAGGTAGAACATACCAGACCTCAACTTCTTGAGGCATCATCCATGTTCTCCTCTTAACCTGTTTTTCCTTCGAGACCTCACCTGTAGACATTGCATGCACCATCTATTCACAATAGTGAATAATTTTCTATCGTTTCACCTAATAAGGATGATGGCATAGGAACGAGGGCAGGCTTAAGAAAGAATGCCTCGTATAATTTCTGGGTTTGATAATGAATATGACTCATCTTGGAGAAGTTGCAGATGCCATTTCAAAGTCAGATTATTTTGTAGCGCTCACTGGTGCTGGAATTTCAAAAGAATCAAATGTGCCAACATTTCGTGGAGAGGATGGACTATGGCGCCAATATAATGCTATGGAGTTAGCTACACCATCTGCCTTTGCGAAGAATCCTTCCCTTGTTTGGGAGTGGTATGCTTGGCGTCAGAAGCTGATAGGTGAGTGTGAACCAAATCCCGCTCACAAAACTCTTGCTTTGTGGGAACAAAGAGGCATTCTCAAATCACTAATCACACAGAATGTGGATGGTTTGCATATCCGAGCTGGATCAAAAGATGTTCTTGAGGTACATGGCGATTTATGGACTGTGAAATGTATTGCTTGTGATCATCGTGAGCGATTACAAATAGCTGCTGTGGGGATTCCATCATGTCCTAAATGCAACAATCATCTTCGTCCTGATGTTGTATGGTTTGGGGAATCCTTGAATCCGGAAATCATGAAGAAAGTGTATGCACAGTTGGAACAAGCAGATACATGTATGGTGATAGGAACTTCTGCTCTTGTTCAACCCGCAGCGTCCTTTCCTCTCATTGTGAAACGACACAGCGGAATTGTAATAGAAATTAATCTTGAAGAAACAGTATTAACGCCAGTAGTTGATTTCCACATTTCTGGGAAAGCTGGTGAAATTCTGCCTGAGCTTGATGAGCTATTGAATAAATTTAGATGATCTGCTTGTCAGCTTTTGATTTGCGATGATATGCTGCTAGGGTCTTTGCCCTATTTGCTGTCTGAATTTCACCAAGCCGATGGAATGATTTGGAAAGCTCCTCAAGTATTTCAGGATTGTCTGGTTCTAGGTCCAACAATTTCCGGTAGATTCTCAAAGCATGGGTTTCATTACCACGGTACTCCATACAACGACCAAGATAGAATAGTGCAAATTTATGATTGGGCTGAATTCTAAGGGCACGGAGAAAACTCCTTGCAGCATCTTGATACATGCTTCTATAATAGTCTGCTTCGCCAAGCTTCACCCAGACCTCAGCATTTCGAGGATTTTTCTCACTAGCAATCTTCAAAACCTCCGAGGATTCTTGCCATCTGTTGTGAGCTTGCAAACATATCCCTAATTGAAGCCAAGCTTCTGAGTTCTCAGGCGAATATTTCACTGCTTTTCTAAGAGCTTCTTCAGCTTTATCATAGACCTCTCTTCTCATCAGGAGCGTTCCAAATCTGAGCAATGCGTCACCATTCTCAGAATCAATAGCCAGTCCCCTCTCGAATGCTTTCTCAGCCTTGTCAAACTCACTTTTATTCAAATGGACGCTCGCAGTACTAAACCAAAATTTAGCTGATCTGTATGAGGCTTTAGCATCATGTATATCGACTTGAGAGTCAGATTCCATTGATACACTCTTTCTATTATTGACTGTAGTTTCGGTTGTAGTAATTTCGACGGAATCAGACAGTTCTTCTTCTTCATCTTGGGATTCAACCTTTTCCAATAATTCTTCATTAGATGCAAGTTTTTTGAGTATTAGACTCCAATCAGTTGTGTCAGTTGCGTCAATTCGAATTTTTCTTGGGTTCTTCCAATCCTTACCTTTCTGTATTGCCTGAGAGGTAATAATACTCCGAAGTTTGGGCCACGTCATCTTCAAATCAGGAAATTGCTCTAAAGCCATTTTTCCAGCTTTTTCGGCATCAGTTTCACGACCCTGAGATAATAAAACTGCACTCAGAATTGACCAAGCAAGAGAATTGTCCTTCTGCATCTCGATTGCAATTTTAAGTGCTCTCTCTGCTTCCGCTAGCTTGCCTTTAGCTGCGAGAGAACAGCCAAAATGGAACCATCCTATCGAAGTATCCTCCTCCGGAACTTCCTCTAACACTCGTATCTCCTCATGACCTTTTGGTTCCATGTTTCTCCCACCGGTTCACTCTAATTATTCTAGCACGTGAACGAATATTACTTTTGGCTGACATATTGAGATACAGATAAATGAGGGACCGGTTGAGCTAAAATTGATGGTGAGTCCCAGTGAAAGTTCTAGTGACAGGAGCAAGTGGTTTCATAGGTAGGCGCGTTGCTTCAAGACTTCTGGAAGAAGGGCATGAAGTAGTAGCTCTTGTTCGTGCTTCAAGCAATAATGAAGGACTCCCCAAAAATATTGAAATTAGAGAAGCAGATTTGTTTGATATTCCAAGTCTTGAAAATGCGGTTCAGGGAATTCAAGTAGTCTATCATTTTGCTGCATATTTTGACTTCTATCCTGGTGACGAAGAACTCATGTTCAAGGTGAATGTCGAAGGTACAAAGAACTTAATGAACGCATGTGTGGGAACGGAGGTTGAGCGATTCATCTATTGCTCGTCTACTGAATCTATGGGCTCAATTAGATTCCCACCTGGAACTGAGGATACAGAGCTAAGACCAGATTTCAGTTATGGTGAAAGTAAAGTAGAAGCTGAGAGATCAATTCGTGAGATTACAGAAGAAACGGGATTGGCACATGTCATTTTACGTCCTACTGGTGTAATGGGAGAAGGCGATCTCTATGTAATGTACCAAGTTATTCATGAGTTAAATGATGGTAAGGTATTTGCCCTACCCAGTGATTTGAGTGCTGAGTTTATGTATACACATATTGACGATGTTGTATCCGGATTCGTGGCAGCCCTAACGCCAATGGTGATTCTTAATAACACAATTATCATTTGTCCAGATGAGCCTATTACTTGGGATACATTTGTTCAGGTCGTTACAGAACGTCTTGGAGTTAAGCCACCCCGTCTACGTGTTCCAAAAACAGCTGCAAAACTTGGCATGGCAGTTCTTAGTCCCTTCAAGAACAGAAAGAAGATGACTTTCTTCTGGCACGGAAAATCTGTTGACATAATGTTTTCAAATCGTGTTTATTCAAACGAAAAAGCTAAGCGCCTTCTTGGATGGACTCCAAAAGTCTCAATGGTCGAGGGTCTCCAGAGAGCAATAGATTGGTATTATGATAATGGTTTACTTAAAAGGAGGACATAGTTCATGGATCCAACATTGGGTTTTATTCTAATTATTCTACCTATAATTCTGGCACTATTACTTCTTGTTTACTTCAAAAAAGCAGCTGATACTACTGGTGTTGTAGTATGGATTACCACTATTGTGATTGCTATTCTCGCTTTTCAGACAGATGTTGGCGTTGTCCTTACAGCGAGTTTAGCGGGTATCGTTCGTTCTTTTCCTATCTCTCTGATGGTCGCAACATCAATTCTAATGATGACCTATATGCAAGAAACTGGTGCTCTGCAGAGACTAATTGTTTTCTTTAAGACACTAGGAGGCGGAAATCGTCCAATGCAGATTTTAATAATAAGCTTCGGGCTTGGATTATTTCTGGTTGGGATTGGAGCTACTCCAGTGTCAATGCTTCCTCCAGTAATGTTAGCTCTCGGTTTTTCACCATTGGTTTCAGTTGCGCTTCCATCCATAGGATATGACCCCCTTACGACTTTTGCATTACTCGGCGTTCCTGCTCAGGTATTTTCTGATGTCTATTCAGGGGTTTCAGGAAGTCCATTAGAGCTCTGGTTTGCTGGGACAGTGTTTGCTTCTTTCATGCCTATCGTTTCAGTAGGAATAGCAATAGCTATGCTATGGATTGCAGGTGGAAGGAAATTGTTGCTTAATAAACAAGGACTTTTCGTTGCCATTATTGCTGGTCTAACCGCTGGCATAACTGCTATAATCTGCAACCTACAGATAGTCAATTTGACCCGACTTACTAATGTTATAGCTGGAGCTGCTGTTCTTGGAGTTCTGTTTGCATACAATAAGTCTTCAAAGAAACCATTTATAGATAGAACTCAACTTGATGAGAAGGATTTGGATACTGAAAGAACAATGAGCCTCTGGCGAGCTAGTATCCCTTGGGTCATTTTAGTAATTCTCTCATTAATCACGACTCTTATTGAGCCAATCAAAATTCTTCTCGCAAGTACACTTGATTATGTAGTCAATTTTGGTCAATATCAGACAGCTGATTTCATGATTCGTGATTTGACTATCAGTACAAAATTCCTCTGGCAGGCATATACGCTCATGTTAATTGCCACCATAGTGTCAATGCCTTTCTTCAAGAACGATAAACAAGTGTTGAAGAACACATACACAAAATTCCTCAAACGAGCACCTCGTCCTGTTCTTGCTGCCGCTATCTTTTTTGCAATGGCTGAAGTGATGAACTTCAGCGGATTTGTACCAGATTTGAGTGGAGTTTGGATTTTTCCAACTGATCCTACGAACAATATGGTCTATCTCTTAGCTTCCTTAACTTCAGCGACTCTTGGAACAGCATATCCTCTCACTGCCGCATTCCTTGGTTTGTTGGCTGGATTTATTTCAGGTTCTGAAACTTCTGCTATTGCAATGTTCACTAATTATCACTATCAAGCAAGTCTTGCTATTGGAGCCAACACGATCGTTGTTTCAGCATCAAATGGGATAGGTGGAGGGCTAGCGAGTGTACTGAGTCCAGCTAAGATACAAAATGCAGCCGCTGTCATTGATGAGATTGGTATTGAAGGAGATGTGATTCGCTATGGATTGGTTGTAGCGGTTTTGATGACACTTGTAACTGCAATTATGACCCTGCTGTGGGCATTCCCTCTAAGCATAATTACAGTGACAATTGCTGCAAGTACAATCATAGCAGTTATTCTGATTGGAAGTCTAATCTATTGGTTGAAAAAACCACGTGCATAGCAGTCGCTTATAATTTATCGATTTTCGCAGCTAGAATGAAATCATTGTCAAACAAGCCATTGATTGCATGAGTCCAAAGTGTGAGAGTAACCTTATTCCATTGGATGAAAATATCTGGATGATGACCTTCCTCTTCTGCAATCTCAGCAACTTTGTTCACAAACACCATAGCTTCTTTGAAATTCTTAAATTTGAAGAGCTTCTCTATCTTGTCAACATCCCCTGCTGACTTTGTCCAACCTGATACTGCATCAAGCATCAATTTCACTTTCTCTTGTTCCATAGGCGGCACGCCCCCTCGGCATGGAACGCATTTTAATGAAGCAAGTTCATTCTCTCTTATTGTCATTGTCTATGGCTTCCTGTTAACTATTGTTTTTCTAGAGTTCGAACGTGTTAAATCCTTGCATAGGGATATAGAGTTCAGGAGGAGATTGAATGTCTCAAAATGAAAATCAAAAGTTAGTGGAATCTGGAAAAATACTAGGAAGCATGTATGGTTCACTTATCATCTTCTTCGCAGTTCTATTTTTCCTTGGATTTATGGCATTCTCATCATTGCCGTCATGGGCTGCTGAGAGAAGCTTCATCTTAATATGGTCAGTCGGAGTATTCATAGTCATTCTCGGTGCTGAGCTTGGCAGAGTGTTGTTTAAATCTGGAGTGACAGTTGTTGGCTTCTTTGGACTTCTTGCACTTAACTTACTAATGATTGTTCTAGGTCTTGCTGTCTATGTAGATGTAGTACTTCCAACTGCAAGCGATGTGACCATTCAATGGGTTTTGGTTCTCTTGGTTGCTACTATTGTGTGGTATTTCGTTCTCTGTTTGCTCTTGTTCAGGGAGAGAAGACGCGGATAGTATCGATATTGTCTACATTAAAGCTGAGAGCGTGCTAAGAATCATCTCATATCGATGATTAGCGGCAACTTTCCATAACCATGTGACTTCAACCAAGAAGTCAACATTGTATAATTCATCCAAAATACTAAGAGCATAGCTACTTGTGAAGCTCTCGTTCAAATGTGAAATAGGGTCAATAATCGAAAGAGGTTCACCAAGCTGTTCTCTAAATTGCCTAAATTGCATGAAATCTATTGAACTGTTCATTTCTGCATTGACAACATTCTTCCAAGTTAAGGTTAGATTATCCAATGCTGAAAATACAGTCGAATTGAAATAATACCAGAGAGCGAAATCTTCAGATGATATCCATTCTGTCACGCCCGGTCCTCCTGATCTCATGGTCCAATTAAATTCCTCATATTTATTCATGTTAAATCCTTCGTCATTATCGAAAGCTTCACGACGAACAGGTAACTTATCAGATTCATCTAATATCCAAAGAGCTTGACCTTCTGGTGAAAGCAGATAATCTATGAAGACCTCAGATTGGGATTGTTGTGTGGTGCCATCTGCTATCGCAATCAGGTCTGGTTGCACAACTATCATGTTCTGTAAATGACATCTCCGAAAAGGCCATAGCGGCGTTTCATATGCTTGACCGTCGAAGAATGTCAGTGCTATCGCGGTTTCATAACCAAGAAGAGCATTTAGAGCATCTTCATCGTCTTCGTAAAATCGTGAATTGCTATACATGAGTGTTAGATTCTGAATACCATTCTTCCACCCTAATTTCTTAGTGACAACATTTTGAAACTGGTGTTCAATAGAAAGTTTCTCTGGAACAACCAATCCAATCAGTGACTCATTCATTCCGCTAGGACAAAAATCAGCAGATGCAAGGTCTTCAACTGTTTCCGGAATTGAAAGATCGTATGCTTGAAGAAGGACTTCATTGACGAACAATTCGAAGGTGGTAACTCTGAGTGCATAAGCACACCAGATTGGTAGCCCCTCGGAATATCTCTTCATTAGCACACCTGCTATTGTTTGGCTAACTCCAGATGTCGCTGTGGTCGCTATTGGTCTTAGAGAGTTTGAACTTTCAAGAGCAGGCAAGTCTTGTAATGTGCCAAGAATAAGATCTATTTCACCGGAAAGCGCATAATTGCTCCAAAAACTACTATCGACAGATTCCCATTCGATATCAATTATGTTGTTTTCTACAGCATAAGCACTATGAAGAAATCCGTACTCTATCTCGTTGACAATTGAAACGTCATAACGTGTAAGAATTCGTAAGGTTGTACCTGGGTTATATTGCGGCAATAGATATGGAATTACGATGATAAGCGCAGATATGATGATTCCAATGATTAGAAGTGTATCAACTGTTCTACTCCTTGAAATCTTTCCTCTCAATACAGACATATCCCTGCCAGTTTATCCTTGAAGCTTAATGAAATAAATGAATTGATATCAAATTAGAGAAGGTTAAATGTGAGTAAGCTAGAATGCTATAGCAGTTGACGATTCAGCATCATTGAAAGATGTGTTGTCCTGATGTCAAAAGGCAATCTGACATATTGGCGCGGGAGTAGTTTCTACATCAACCCGACATCTAAGTGTGTGAACGAATGTTTGTTCTGTGTAAGACAGTTTGGCGAAGGTGTATTTGGTTTTAATTTGGTACTCAAAGAAGATCCAAGTCCTCAAGAACTCGTGGAAGCGATTGAGAACAGCTGGGCCTCAAAATTTGATGATGTTGCTATTGTTGGTTTTGGTGAGCCACTACTCAACCTTGATGCTGTTCTGGCTGCAATCAGAAAGCTCAAACAACTGACTGTTGTCCCAATTAGAATGAATACTGATGGACAAGCTCATCTGCTGTATCCCTCCCGTGATGTTGCTAATGAGCTTGCAGACGCTGGTTTAGACCGCATTCAGATCTCTCTTAACGCACAAGATCCTGAAACATATTTTCGGTTGTGCAAACCCAAATTTGGAAGAGGCGCTTTTGAATC
>JAEORO010000124.1 GCA_016840855.1 Candidatus Thorarchaeota archaeon
TGGATGTGACTCGTCAAATTTGACAGCATTATGTTCAGGGATCTTGTGTATTCTTTTATCCTTCACCATCTTTATGGCCTCCTCAAAATGAAGTTCGAGATACTGGTTCCAGTACCCGCGTGACTGTTGACAAGACCAGTGCTAGCATCCTTGACATAGGTCTTGGAACTCAAGTGTTTCTTAGGTGCGGTGTCATTGAGATGGTACATACACTCGACAGCAGACATGATGCCAGTTGCTCCGACCGGGTGCCCATAGCCCATCAATCCACCCCCGATATTTGTGGGTACCTCACCATCAAGGAAGGTCTGCTTGTCGCGGATGAACTCCCTCATATTGTCTCTATCGCACCAATAAAGCGCCTTGTAGATCTGTACCTCTGACGAGCTGAAGGCATCGTGAATCTCTGCCACATCAATCTCCTTGGCTGCATTCTTGTACTCAATACCAGCCATGTCATAGGCCATCTCACCAGAGCGTCTGCATGCGGCGAACTCTGTCATGTCAGGGTATCCCTTTCCATATCGCTCGTTCCAACCAGGGAAGTCAATACGGTCGCCGGCACGAATTGTGCAGCTGCTCAGACCAGCGCCATCGATGACAACATAGTTGTCAGGAGCATGCTTCTTCGCCCACTCTTCTGTCGTGACCAAAGCAAACGCACCGCCACGACTCATTAGACAACAGTCCAATCGCTTCAATGGGTAACTGATTAATCTACTCTCCATGACATCCTCGACAGTGAGTGTCTTCTTGTGGTACGGAGATTTGGGATTTGTAAAGTCACTTCTGAACCATTGACTCTTCTCATTGTCAGCAGCATAATTCCTGTTCTTCATTGCGGCCATAGCAAAGTCCTCCTCTGTGAGACCGTTCTCTTTCATGAACTTGTATGCCATAGCTGCATAGTAGATAGGATAAATGCCACCAGCAAGTGCTTCATACCTTGTGTCTGAAGCAAGTGCAATGAACTCTGAGCCTTGAGACTGAGTGACATTGTCCATGGTCTCCCACCCTGCAACTCCAACCACGTCGAACATGCCTGATTTTATTGCCATAAAAGCACCGTAGAGTGCTGATCCTCCTGTGTTTCCTCCATTCTCAATTCGCACATGCGGTACGCCGACTAGTCCCAGATGATCGTGAACAATCCACTCCGGACAGAGTTGCTTGCCAAAGTGCACTGAGAAGTGCGAGTAGACCATAAACTCGAGGTCTCTCAATGTGAAGTCGGGTATATCTCCCTGGGTTTCCACAATAGCATTGGCAATCATTCCCTCTGGAGTAATATACATGGGATAGTCGAACGGAGTGACCGCACCGCCTGCGATGCACACTTTTCGACTCATAATGTATCACTGAATCCTCTTTCTAACGCCGACGAAAAGGTGTCGACACTGAGCAAACTCAATTTTGTCGGGTACTTAACAGCTTCGGCTGTTGGTTTTGGATTATATCAAATGAAGTGCAATCAAAAGTGACTGGTGTAGGCATAGGGGAAGAGAGTTCTCTGACTCTTTATGAGAGAAGTAAATCCCGGACAAGAATTTCAGCCTTGTCCTTGAGATAGTGCATCCCAGTTTTCTCCGGGATGTCTAAGACCTGCTCCACTAGTTTTCTTGATTCTTTGATTCTTCCCTGTTTGAACCTAAACTTGGCAAGAAGGAGTTTTGCCTGTGCAGCAGTGCCAGGAAGGTCTTTCTCCTCAATATAATCAAGCAACCTTCTCATCCAAGGTCCAGAAACTTCTAATCTAGCACTATCCTTCTTAGGAGTGACTGATTCAATCTCTGCATCTACCATTTCCAAGAGTGCGAAGTTGTTGTAGACAACGAATTGGTGCCGTTCGTAAACCTCAAGAGCATTCCTAAATGAGAAAATGGCAGAAGATAGGTCTCCTTGTTTTTTTGTCAGCAGACCTTCAAGAAAATGAATGTACGCGAGGTATATTTCATCACCAGATTTTAGTGAAGATGTACGTGCCTTCTCCAAGCACTGACTAGCCTCATCAATCTTATCGAGGAGCAGATACGCCCACGTTTCCTGTACTTGGCATAATACTTCTGCTCCTTTCCCAAACTCATGTCGACTTTCACGTATAAATTCCAGAGCTGCCTTTCCATCACCCTTCTGATTGGAAATGAAAGCTAATAGCAACCTCATGAAACCAACCGGAAGACCGAGGTCCAATCGAATTTCCACGCATTGATTCTGATAGTCTATTGCCTTCTCGAACTCACCTTTCGCCATGGCGATATGACCTAGTTCATGCAGATATATTGAGTTACCATTTACATATCGGAGATCATCAATTATCTTCTTCACGATTTCTAGGATACTAAGAGCTTCATTAAAGTTGAATTGTTTTACCTTGTTGGCCTTCTCTAGAAGGAGCCAACAAAGCGTATCTTGATCATCATATTTCTTTGCCTGAGAGATGCCTGTGTCATAATATTTGATTGCTTCTTTTAGATTGCCTTCTTTTGCCAAACGCGTAGCTGTAATTCTATGAACTTGTGAAAGGAAGAAACCATACTCTTCATCGTTTTCAATCTTCGAAGTCAAAATGCTCAGAGTTTCATTATCTACTGCTGCTTCAGGCAATTCGAAAAACTCAATCATCACGCGCCAAGCGATGTATATATGACACGCCATCCAATCATTCTCGACGTGCCTTAATGCTGAGAACATGGCGTTTTGATACTTAATCCATTCAATGTCTTCTCCCTCTCTCTGTGCAGCCACAAGGCTGAAAATCCGGGCGAGCTCTGTCTCGACATTTGCATCAATTAGCTGTCTAAGAAAGTTATACTTATCCTGAAAGTAGCAATAATAATATGCAAAGTAAATTGCTAAATCAGGGAGCGATTCACTTATTGCTTTCGCACAAAGTCGCTCGGCAAAATCGTTGTAGTCTTTTGCGTCTTCCATGATTGCTTGTAGAATACTCCTGGTTTCCTGATCAACATAGGGAAAACATGCAGTTATGGTCCCAAGTGGCTTCAATCATCCAATCCCCAAACAAGCTAAATTGGTATTCATCTGCATTCCTTCTACATCAATCTTTTGAAGTATTTAGAAAAAGATCAAGATCATTGAATCGTAAAGGCTTTCTCTTCAAAAAGTGGTGATACTGAGGTCAGACAATTCTGGCTGGTATTTACCAGTTTCAGCTAA
>JAEORO010000125.1 GCA_016840855.1 Candidatus Thorarchaeota archaeon
GGATAGGGGTTTGCAAAGTGAGGATGAGACACTTCGAGAAAGCCTGGTATGAATGTGAAGGGATTATCGTGAAGTCCTGGGATGGTTCATCACCGGGTACACAACCGGTCCAGTAAGTCATAATGTAAAAGTCTACACACTTACCAGGTATAGTTCGTTGATCCTCTGGATGACCAAGTATCCAAGGTGCGACATCTGGATATTGATTGCTCTCTAAGCAGATCTTTTCATCCACGTAGAAAGTAGCTCTCCAGTAATCATAGGCGCAACAATCGCCCTTACCGGTCCATGTCCAGACGACATTTATTTTGCCCTTATTTTCTCCTTTTTGCCATACATCAATGTAGCCACCCCACGGCTGATATCCACCATAGGAAAGGATGTCTACATACCAATCAGCAAGAAATGCACTGTCTATACAGAGTGGCAGTGCATCTGGAATGCTTGAACCTACAATGTCAATTGTACCTTGTTCGGTGCACAATGAACCCCAGCAACCACTTTCCGATTCCCACACAAAACTAGGCTCTCTCAAAGTTTGCAGCTGGGCTGTCTCAGCGGGATCAAAATTGTCCAAGACTATCCTATTTGGATCGTCAATTGGATTCTGATCTTGATCCCCATAGATATTGGCCGCCATAACAAACCCACCAACAGCCAAAGCGAACACAATTCCTAGAGATAGTATCAGTATCATTCGGTCTGTCCTCTGTTCTGTTAGTGGTATGGCGGCACCTCTAGAGGTATCGCCCATCTTTTCATCCTCTCTCAGACCGGAAAAGAAAGAATTCCTCCCGATCTCACGCTGCCAAGTCCATGAACGACGATCGTTATAGTGAACTTGACGTTGAGAGAAGGTGCAATACTATAATATAAGGTGTTCCCAATTTCGTTATTTAATCCACTCTAGTGCTTTTTCACGCGGTTTGAAAAAAAACCGTCTTTTGTTGTATGATACGTGGAAGAAACAGCCATTATCGGGGTGCGATTATGTGTTTTCTTCCGCTTCTTTCGATAAATCGTCAATGCGCATTTGAAACTGCTTCTTCAATTCTCACGTTCGAATTAGCATTATTCTACGTTCTTTCTCTTTTTCGACGGTAGCTGCGATATATGGACCAATTAGGTTTCAACAGAACGAGGGAAATCAAAGACATAACAGAAGGTTCTAAGGGATTCCAAGACACATGGGGACCGTTTTCATCAACTGGGGACTCACAACGGATGATATAGCAATAAGAAATGACGATTTATCGAAAGGATTGAAGAAGTTTCTAGTGTTGTCTAGATTACCTATGTTCAAGAGCTCATTCTCGATGATGTTTCATGAATATTATGTCTGCAGTATTCGAACCTAAACCAATCTCTGAGCCCGGTTTGAATCAATATTCCATCACAAAATACTGTTTAGTATTTGGCGCCTAATTGCTGTTATCACTCCGCAATTCATTTAGCTGTTCCACTAAGGACTCCGAACCAGCAACACGTATTTCATATTCCTAACCTCATTTGAATCAGTGGATCTAAGGCACATAAGATTCGAATAATCATCTTCTTCGAAATATCTGGGAGTTTCTTCTCGTTCTTCATCGCTTCCACAGGAGCCATACTTCCAAAGATTGACTTGTATTTCATAGTTCTAACCTCACTTGGATTATTGGTTTTAAGAAGTACAATATTCGGATAATTGTATTATTCCTCTGTTTTACTAAGTTATTGTACCGCTATACAGCTTTTAGAGCGTTATGAGCCCTCTATTTTACCATTGTATTTGAAAGAAACTTATCAATTTCATCAAAGACGCTCTATCCACCCATATTCATCTATCCAAGTGAGAATTTCGGGTTTTGATTTTGAATTCTTATTATCATTTATTCAGTCCAACAATTTACTCCGGTATCAAATCTAGAAGATTAGCAGTTTCTGCATACTTGGAAGCCTTGATTTCGAAAACCTCAGCATTCACACCCGTTTCGGATATTGCTGAAATAACAAGATTGTGTAAATCTTGAGAGAGATAGGGCGGGTAGTACATATACAGACATCCATAGGTCATTTGATTATTCGCTCTTAGGACAACCGTAGGTGCAATGGACAGTATCTCTGCAATAAATGGTATTGTGTTCTTTGATGAATCCTCAAAGAGGACAAGTAGATTATGTCTATCATTGCACAAAATAAAACTGTACTGATGTCGAATCATGTGCTTCCTGAAGACATTCCTCAAACCTTCTTCTGCAATCTTCTGGGGAATATCGTATCCGTTTACAAGCCACTGTAACACTTCTCTCTTCCAGTGTGGCCTATGTTCAATGGCCATGGACTTCAGCAGAGCTATGAACAGAATATCTCGATCTGTTGGAGCTGCCTTGTTGCCAGGTAATGTGATATCACTATTGGAAAAAAGCGGATAGATATCACTAACACTCCTTGCCTTGGAGGAGTTTCTACATATTGTCCATAAGCCTGTTTGAGCGTCATAATTGTCAATATTGTGAGCATAAGCTTCGAATTCTAGAGCTTCTCCATCAATCGCATCTCTGAAATGATAGGTTATTGTAATGAAGCAATTGCTATTCTCTTTCAATGAAGTGCAGAGTAAATCTTCTGCACCTGTCTTATTTTGGATTGATTGACTCCTAGTCAGTTTAAGTACAATTCCTGTGTTCTTCGGAACAATGCTTTGACTGTGTACCAATCCAGTAGCTATCACGATATCTCTTATTCGAGTAGCCATATGACGACTAAGTCCGGTCCATTTAGCGATCCTCGAAACAGTGGGTCCCATTGCATCCTGTATTTTGACTAAGTTCTTCATCACTTCACGCGTATATTGATTCTCAACCACCCTAGGAATCAGGGCAGAAACATTAGTGATGACTCGATACATCCAATTCTTCTCGAGAGTAAGGATTACTTCGCTAGGTGCGATTGATTCGAAAATTCGTTGTACAATATCCACTTCTTCAAAACCAAAGTATTGCCTAAGATATGTGAAGCCAATTAATGTATCCAAGAGTCCAAATCCATCCAGCCAGCTTGCGTCCCCTCTCTCATAGATTCCATTGAAGTAGAACGAGAGGTCCTCTCCGCTTTCTCTGAGGGTTTCGAACAGGGCGGCTTGACCTAGGAATCCAGGGTTGCGATCAGAGGGAAACTTAGAGATGTTGAATCGTCTGGCAAGGTCCTTCTGCTTCTGAGTAACATGTGTTAACAATTCATCTACATTCATTGTATCTGGAATGTATTTTGCGAGTAACGACTTCTCTGCTCTGCAGGGATGGTATAGATAGTCATAAGGACCATGAATTCGTCTGGTTATCTGTTCTAACAAAGTAGAATGCCCTATTCCTCCAAATTCCTTTTTGATATCCTTGATATTGAGCACCTAATCCCCATCCATTTATTCAGAATTCAACAATATAGAATTGTTCGAGATTCCGTCCTAACAACGCATTGTAAGGCATCTCAGAAACTTGATACTCTGACGGGGATTGGGTTTGACAAGCATAAGAATTTGTTGAGAAGACTTGAACTACTCCACAATTCTTTTAACCGTTCCTTCAAGAATTGCGATTCATCACATGGACCGGTAGATCAGCCCGGTAGATCGCCAAGGTCTATGGCACTCATGTCCGTGGCTGAACATTACTTCGTATTTTCTCTCCAACCTAAACGAATATCTATGTAGACCAAGACACTTGCAAAGAGTGCCATTCCGATTGTAGCAATAATCATGAATTGCAATACTGGATTGGTCAATACCGCGGAGAATATGGACTGAATAAACGTTATCGAAGAAAGTATCACGAATATGATCAAGACACAGGTTACAATGTTCAATCTGCCTTCCAGTTTCTTGATATCTTTGGACAATTCCTCAATTTTCTTTGGTTCGTTCATGAAACTCCCGTCCCCTTCAATGGTGAGGACATATATGAATTTGATTGGCAAAACTTTGATTCTACTCCACAATTCTTTTAACCATTCCATCTGGTTTTGCCAACCAGCACGTGGGCTGGTAGATCGCCCTTTTCTTTCTTGTTCTTTATTCATGCCCTTCTTGCGTTTCAATATCTTCCATTTCTTGATACTCTTTGTTATCTCCATGCTCAATCTTTGGTCTTAGACTTCTCTTCTTGTTCTCATACGTAGCTAATGTGATTACACCCCATCCTATCCAAACAGAAAACAAAGCTATTGTCGGTGCCTGAAATATGAAGACTGCATCAATGAACGATTCTTCAAACGGCCAGTCATACTGAAAATGTGAAATCTCCAAAAACCCATATGCTGATGTATTTTGACTTGGATTGTAGAAATTCAGAGTCCACTTAGCTGGAGTGAAGGGTTCTGTATAGATATATGGCAACAAACCAATGAAGATTTCATGATTGCCGATAGAGTAAACATCCTCCCTATGATGAACTTCTGGCGAATTCTCATCACAAAAATAGAATGTGACATCACCACCATTTACATACAAAAAGAGGATTCTCGTTTCTACAACAAGTCTATTCGACAGTGTCCAGGATGTGTAGGTGTCTCCAGGACCAAGACTGAACTCACCAAAACCCTCTACAAAAAGACCTCCACTCTCTATACCAGCCAGATTGTACATTCCCCAGAAATGGAGAGGCAAAAGTATCATTGTGATGATAACTACTACCATTGTTTCCAATTCGCGTTTTCTCTCCCACGATGCTTCTCTCCATTTATGTCCCCATTTACGATGAATGATAATGAAAAGGAAAATGATGATTAATAACAATGGTGAACTTGTTGTTTTAGGAGTGTAAAGCATCAACAGGAAGCCCTCCTAATATCATCAACTAATCATTTGTAGATAAATTGATTCAGGATTAATGATCCCACGTTTCATCCAACTCACAATGAATCTTCTTGAAGAGCCGGATCAAAATTAGAC
>JAEORO010000126.1 GCA_016840855.1 Candidatus Thorarchaeota archaeon
AGGCCAACTAGGTACTCACTGCAATGGTCACTAGAAGATTTGGGCTCCGAGTGGTAAAATACTAAGATGGAGGTGTAGTTTCCTACGCCTCCACACTTTTATTTTCGACATATTTCTGAAATATCACACTGTATCTTGTGGTAGGTAGGTAAAGGTAGGTATCGGTAAAAAAATTTGAAGGGGATTTATCATTTAAGAACCCCTTCCACTACTTGGTCTAGCTTATTAATCGGTAACTTCATTCAGTTGAATTGGATATAACCTTCACTGTATCCTAACTCCCAATCGACAAAACCAACTGTGTGGATCTTCCATCCAATCATATGCTCCCAAGCTTCAGAAGTATATGTCACGCGACCATTTATTGTGTATTGGTTTCTTGCATAGGTGAAAGACCCATCGTGATATCCTAGAATATCTACTTCGCCATCAACATCAAAGTCTATCCACCAGAATCCCCAGAATTTCTGTGTTGATAGTCCATCAGGTCCTAAGAATATTGCTCCAGTGTTGTTCCAAACGAGCTCTCCATGAATTCCTCCGTGAATACCTTCTGTCCATATATCTCCAATCCAAGTAGGGTTTAATGTTGGAGCGTTTAAGTAACTCTCATTCCACCACCTGTACGGCTTGTGCGCATTCACTGGTACCACTGATACCAGAGCCACAAGGAAGACTATGCTTAGAGAACTCACGAACACTCTTTTTGATATTTTCACTTCTTTCTCACCTCCTTTCACATTTAATAGCATAACAACTCGCAACTTTCTATTAAGTATTACGTATTACATATTAAATATTACATACTTCTCATGCAGGAACATATGTGAATCTATATTCATTCGAATCTTTCTGGATTGGCGATGAATGAGGTGTGGTCAGGTCGCGGCAGAGCTCAATGTGGTAGGATTGGGGGGGAGTTATGTACATGAGGGCATGTTACGAAAGTTTAGGAGTACCTTCAGACGAGGTGGTCCTCCAATAGAAATTCTCCGACATCATGGTTTCGATTTATTAACTGGTGCTTCTATTTTTGAGCATTGTAACACAACTCGGAAAGTGTATAAGACACCTCATCTTACAGACAGCATTGCGTTTAGGAAGTGGAGTCTAGTGAGTGTTGAGCTCCCTGAAGCTCAGATTCAGGCTGAACAGATGACGAGCTCTCTCTTGGAGAAGAAGATAAACTTCTACGATGTCCTGCATGTGGTGAAGCTATTGATAAGATTGCTCACGTTGGAGGATCGATCTACTTCTGTCCGCGTTGCCAGAGATGATAATGAAAGAGGAGGTTATGTACTTGAAAGGAAAATCGGAAACACGAGTAATCGCTGGAGCTTTCATTGTAATCTTTTTCTTCATGGCTTTTTCTCCAGCAATTCCTGTTCATGCTCAGGATGAACCGGAGGATACCAGGATTGGACCATATATTGACAAAGTTGTCTTCAAATATATCCAGGATAAGACGCAAGCAGTTCTTGCTCTTCAATCTGGTGACATTGATCTTCTTGGGGACTGGATATGGTATGACAAACTAGCAGAGTTGGATGAAGACCCTGACATCAGTATCTACAGTGCATTACGATATGGCTATGGTCATATCACAATAAACTGTGGTAAGTATCCCTTAAACATCAGCGGTTTTAGAAGAGCGTTTGCCTATGCATACGACAAGGCTCGTTTTCAAACAGAAGTACTAGCCGGATACTCCCAGTTGCACGACTCACTTGTGCCATATTTGAATGATCGCTATTGTATTGAAGACCAGTTACTGTATCACTATTATAATCCCCATCCTGAAATCGGAAATCAGATTCTTGATGACCTTGGTTTTGAAATTGATCCTAATACTGGATATAGAAATGCACCTGATGGCTCCCAATTCAGGGTTGAAATCGTATATGATTCAGTGTCTGAAAGAGTTGCAGGGTCCGCAGCTCGATATGGAGCAGATGCTCTAAATTCTCTTCATGTCGATGCCAAAGCTGTGGTAATGCCCTTCTCTGTTATTTTGTCAACACTCGATTTCCATTTAGACTATGACATGGCCTTTTTTGCGTTCAACTTCTTTGGATCTGATGTACTATGGTTAGAAGGATTGGGTTCCCAATATGTGGATGTTCCATATGTGAATGATCCCAATTTTGAAAACAACACCTATGATTCATGGTGTGATGTTCTTCGCTCCAGTATGACCTATGAGGAGGCATATGAAGCAGCCACAGCGATGCAACTGATACTGCATGAGAGCGTCCCGAGACTTGTTGTTTATCAAAACTACTACACTCAACCATATAGGAACGATGTCTTCACAGGTCATGTCGGGGACAGAGACAAGTATTTACATGGACAGTGGACATTTCGGAATGTTCGTAAGCTAGATGGATCCATAGGAGGGATATTCAAAGTGTCTTACGACTTGTCAACATTTTCACTAAATCCATTTTTGGATCGAGGAGACTTCCATAGCGATCTCTTATACCCCGGCCTTTATTCAATCGGACCCAATCACGAGTATATACCAAACATTGCTGAATCGATAGTTATGGAGACACATGCGGAAAATGAGGACGTTTTTGAGGGACACACGAGATTCACTGCGGAAATAATCAGGAGTGCAAGTTGGACTGATGGCACGCCTCTCAATGCCAGTGATATTGCGAATACATATACCTACATCTATGAAAGCGGCCATTTTGGGAATCCAGCTGCCGTATCAATTCTTGGTGGTCTAGTGGCAGCATATGCACCTACACCATACAAAGCTATAGTAGAATTTGACACCGAATCTATGTGGCACTATAGCCGATTTGCTCTACAGCCAATCCTACCAAAACACATCTTCAATGATGTGGATGGAATAGGTTATGATGGATGGAGTACATGGGACCCAGGGTTCAATCCCGAACATCCCTATATCACAGCTGGACCATTTTACTTTACAGACCTTCAGAGTGGTGACTTCTTTGAGTTCTCTGCAAATCCTAATTTCTGGTATCGCCCACAGAATAGCACAGATCCTATTTCAACTACTCCAATCACTACTCCAACCTTTAACACCTCCCTGGCCATCGCTAGTGGTGCTATCGGTGCGGCCGTGACTGTTCTGGTCGGAGGATTCTGCCTATTCAGGATACGAGAACCAGTTGATGTTTAACTTTGACCAGTCCCACAATCCAAAACACTGATTTAGTGTAAATGTAATCATACGAAACCATTCACGTGAGGTATTTGAGGGTGAAGCCACTCGGGATGATAACTGTATGTTTCCCACATGTCGACGCGGAAACAAGGAGAATTTTACAGTTTGCTATGGAAAAGGCAAAAAACCTTCGAAATTTTGCGGAGATTCTATGTGATATTGTTTGCAATGAGGAAGTCAACGACCTGACGACATATTTTGCATATGCTTCTACAATGGGTAACCACTTTCTAAATGCTAGAATACTAGGTGCTAGGGAACACACAGCTCTGACTTACCCCATTCTTTCTGGCGTTCGCGAAGAGTGGCAAATGAATATGACCTGGAATGATGCATTGAGAAACATGATCAAGTCTATTGAAGCTGCCCCAAATGACTGGTTAGCGTGTGGTTTCTATATTGGTTGGAGAATTGGTGTTGAGAGCATGTTTTCGGAGAGTGCTTCAGACTTCAGAGGATTGGAACCTTTGGAGAAGAAGATAGAAGAAGATGAAGAATACAGTTTCTTTCTCTCTTCACTCTTCAGGCTGAGAGCAAACAGACTCAGTAGAGAACGTAAGATAGATGAAGCAATCAAACTCTATGATCTTGCTATTGAGAACGCAAAAGAGCATGAAAATATCGCTGCACTACTGATGTGTCTAAATGAAAAAGCTAACCTGGTAAAGAGAATCGATGTGGACCAAGGACTGGACATTCTTGAAGAGCTTCGAAGTGTTAGTGAACAATGGGGAATTGATTTCGCGTTACATAATTATTATGAGCAATTGGCACATATCGCAATGGTAAGAGGTGAGTTCAACCTCTCAGTTCATTATCACATAGAACGATTTGAGATAGCAAAACAATTGGGTTGGCCCTTGTATCAACGAGGACCTAGGATTGCGCTACTATATAACATGATGGGAAATGGAGCTAGAGCAATAGATTTGATCACTAGTCACAGAAACGAATTGCATAGTGATGAAGATCCATTTGTCCTTATGCAAGAAGCTTGGGCTATGGTGAATCTGGGGAATGTCAATGATGCAGAGCCTTTAATCCTGAAGGCTAAAGGAATCATCTTGAAGAGTCATGATGAGGTTCGTTTTGGATTAGTCTATCTTATTGAAGGACTCATGGAAAAGGCTCAGCAGGACTTCGCAAATGCAATGTTCACGTTAGAAAGAGCGCTAGATATCTTTGAGCGTAATTATAATCTCGCATTCATAAACTTGGCATTGATTCACCTTTGCGACATCGAGATTGAAATCGTTGACTATGAGAAACGCAGAAAAAATGCAGACATCTCAGGTCCATGGATGACAAGGCTAGAAAAATATGTTGAGAAGAATGACCTTGTTGCAATTGAAGGCCATCTGAAATTGTTAAAGGCGAAGTTCCTCTACAAACAGGCGAAGTTCAAACAATCAGAGAAGCTAGTTATCGAAGTCCGGAAGATTTCAAAGTCCCAAAGCATGGAATATCTTGAAGATGTGGTAAGAGTCCTAATCCCAGAAGTTCGGAAATAGATCATCCTTTCATGACATCGAGAGCAATACCCTTTGCAGTGTCCTCAATCTCCTCAAGCTTGGACAGTTGTTCTTGTAGAAGATCGAACTTGTCCTGTTGCGGGAGCAATGTCTTTTCTACAATTGCGGCCACAGCCTCTGATCTACTTTTGAAGATGTTGAGTTTGATGAGCATGTCCAGCAGTTGAATCACTCTGGTATCCAGTCGAGTCATGACTGGAACCTCTCGCTTAGATTCTGAATCATCGATCGACAGCTCTTTCAACATCTCATCCCTCAATGTGGGGGTTGATTCGGTTTTCTTCTTCTTCCGAGCCAATTCCTTTTCCTCTATTGGGAAATCTATTTCCACATTACTTCTTAAATCCACCTCTCTAATGTAATAACGTAATATTTATTACATAAATACAATGTTACAGTGTTTAATAATGTTTACGGAGGCGAGCTATTGAAGACAAACTTGCTAAAGATAACGGGTCTTGTTATCGGTCTGTGCTTTGTGCTGTCTCTACTCCCACAATCAACAGCTACAGTTGTGTGGAGTGATGATTTCAATGACCGAATCTATGATGGTTGGACTGTGACGCAAGGAGGATGGACTGAAACAAACCGTATATTGGAATCAGTATATGATGATGACTTCCGAACCTATGCCATAATATATCACGACAGTTCAACAACAGTAGGAACCTGGAGTTTTGACTACAAGCTATTTGGGGGTGGCACATATGTTTACACTACGATCCTTTTCATGGCAAATGGAACTGATCCCCCCTTCGATTACTATGGTTACGGATTACGAATACGTGAATCCAGTGTGTACTTCGTGAAATCGTATGGAGACCAAAATCGGGCGTACCCCCTTGTGGATGGAACAGCATACTTCGATGATGCCTGTGGAACATGGACTCACTTTGACATTACACGCAACTCTACTGGAGGATTCCATGTTTATATTAATGCAACATCAACTGAGGAAGAACCAGCATTCTCAGTGGTCGACACGGAATATGACTACTCTGAACGTTTCGTAATTTACCACAGAGGAACAAATGATGCATGTATCGACAATCTTGTTGTGAGTGATACGATAGATATCACAACTCTCCCACCAACTTCAACTGATACTACCAGCGAAACACCAACAACAACCAACAGTGGAGCAACTACACCACCCCCTATGGACATAACACTACTTCTCACTGGTGCGGGTGTCGCAGGGATAGTCATCATAGCTTCTGTTGTCTTCTTACGACGACGTTAGATCAATTGAACGAATTGCCAGGAACGCATAGTTCCTGGTCCTCTTTTTCTTCTTTCTATTTGGCCTTCCAATCCTCAGAAACTGAGATTAGCAATAATGTTGTGGTCAGGATGCGGCAGAGCTCAATGTGGTAGGAGGGGGGGGGAGTTATGTAATGAGGGCATGTTACGAAAACTAGGCCCTACCGGTTCTCTGACCACATATTTTCTTAGAAAGTCTGGCCTATTAAGCTTGCCTTTCTAAGAATAATTAACACACAATTAAGATGAGAAAAACAATCAATGCTCCATCAATATTAAGCTGGAATTTCGATCTCAAAAGTCGTTTCTTTCTCTTTTAGAAGTTTAATTGTCCATCCATGCGCTTCAACAAGTCGTTTGACAATGGCTAATCCATACCCCTGTCCAATCTTACTAGTGGAAAACCCACGCAAGAATATCTTGGAATGTAGCATCTCCGGAATTGCTTTTCCATCATTTATGACTTTGATACGATATACATTATCAGTCTTGATTGACCTAACTTCTATCCTAGTTGGTTTCCCGTGCTGTATGGCATTATCAAAGAGATTCCTGAAAATTTGAGCAACTTTTCTTTGGTCTGCTTTAACTACTGGTAGCTGATCCTGATTATAACTTACATTCTCAGGAATAATCGAACTAGCTACTTCTTTTACAAGAGGAGTCAATTCGACATTTATTGTTTCTTCGATTACTAGCCCTGCATCTGCCAACGCAACTGAGTGGTCCACCATAGCTCCACTATCACTAAGCAAACTCCGAAGCTTCTTGAGATGGTTGAAATTATGTTCCTCCTCCAAAAGTTCGATGAAACCAAGCATATTATGAAAGATGTTTTTCAGATCATGACTCATAGAATGCGCGAAATCGCTAAGTTCCTCTTTCTGTTTTTTCAGCATTTCAAGTGCATTTTTCTGCTCTGTGATATCTGTCATGACTCCCTCGATGTAACCTCTGTCAGCCCATAGGCGTAGAGAGAAACGCATCCATCTTTGTATTCCATCTCTTGTGATTACTCGTAGTTCCACAACAGACCTCTGATTCTCAAGGAGTTTTGCCTTTAGCTCATCCCATTCTTTTGGTTCAATAAGAATATCTCTAATTTGACTTAAGCCATCAATAATCGCACCTCTAGTTTCGTGACCAAAACTCTTGGCAAACTGGTCATTGCATTCTAGAATCAATCCATCTGAAATCCGGATCCTGAACAGACCGACAAGTGCATTGTTATACAATTCTTTGTAGCTTTCTCTACTCTCAACCAATGCCTGCTCTGCTAGAGTCCTATCAGTAATGTTTTGAATATGAACAATGAATCCTTGAAGGTCATCTTTCTTACCATACCTGATTGGTGAGTAAACACAGTCGAGATTCATAATCCCGCTTTTACTTGTTCTATATAGATTGTGATCTTTAACACTTGAAAAATCAAATCGAGCTTCAGTCATGGCAATCTCCCCTCTTTGCAAGCTCTCCTTCACGTATTCCTGGGTGTTGGGATCAGAAAAAAGATTGAAGCCAATAATATCGTCTAGACCATCTACACCAAACAACTCAAGTGCCGCTTGATTTGCACGAACCAAATTCCCTTTCGAATCAAAGAGTTCGATGCAAATTGGAGATTCATCAAAGATTGTCCGGAACATTTCTTCATTTGCGCGAAGAGCTGCTTCCGTTTCTCTACTCTCAGTCATATCAGTAACATGCATGACATAGCATTTTGGATTTCCATCTTCAAACTTGAATGATGAAAGTGTCACATCCATATAGATGACGCCTGTACGAGTGGTTGGTAGGATGCCTTGCTTTGCTACATAATCAAAATCCCATTTGTAATCGAATCTAAACACATTTCTTTTTCGAACATTTTCCAAAACTTCTTCAGGCAACCTAGACTCCAAGAATAGATTAAGCCCAAATGCATCCTCTCTTTTCTTCAGACCAAGAAGCTCGAGACCTGCTTCGTTAATATCAATTAGAAGTCCTTCAGCATCGAAAATACCAACTGCTCCAGGTGCATGGTCAAAAACTCCTTGCCACCACTCTTCACGAATTTGTTTTGTATTAGTCGAGTGTATTTTTTCTTTCTCATTCATTTTAACCTCTCTAGCTGAACAAAGAAACGCAGTTACATTTCCATCATTGTCAGTTATCACACTATCTTGACAGAGTATCTTCTTCTTATCTCCTCTGAGAGTTTTAATAAGCATCTCACATGATCCTTTAGACTCCCCTGCAATCAATGATGCCAGATATTTTCTTGCAGTCTCTTTACTTTCCTCTGGTATAATATCCTCAATCCAATTTATCCCTACGATATTATCTTCTTTGTACCCAAGAAATTCACACCCTTTCTTGTTTATCATTGTTATATCGAATTTGGTGTCGAGAGCAAAAATCATAGTGCCTGTAAGATCGAGATATCTCTGAGCTTTATCTCTCTCTTCACGTAGGAGGGTTTCCTGTTTAACTCTTTCAGTAATATCCTGGACCGTGCCCATCATTCGAACTGCTTTATTACCCTCATCAAATGTGACTTCAGCTTCTTCATGAACGAATCGAATTGTTCCATTAGGAAGAAGTATGCGATGGTCTATACTATATTTCTCATTCTCATGAATAGCTCTCTCTACCGAATCGCGTACAAAGTTTCGATCATCCGCATGGACTGAGCTGAGAAATGCGTCATAAGTGGCCTTGAACTCCTGCGGGGCTAATCCAAATATTCTATAAATTTCATCAGACCATTCTATATTGTCTTTGATGATATCCCAATCCCAATGACCGAGATGTGCAATACGTTGAGCCTCTGCAAGCAGAGCTTCACTCTCACGAAGCCTTCGTTCTGATTCGACAAGAGCTCTTTCAGTCCTACGTTTTTTTACAGAAGTTAGAATATAATACGATAACTCAGCATATAGACCTTCAATCTTTGAAGCGCTTTTTCGAATATAATAATCCGCTCCAAGGTTAAGTGCTTGTATGGCAAACTCTTCTCGACTCTTCCCTGTGAATATGATAACTGGAATATCCTTCTTATTATTTCTAACCTGTTCCAGAATACCAAGACCTGTGGGTTGGTCTTCTCCAAGATCAATGTCACAAACTGCAACATCAAACTCATCATTGAGGATTAGATTCATGGCGGTTTCTGAGTTTTTGGCTGAAACAATTTCGTACTCTGTACTCTGTCGTTTCAAAAACTGCTCACTCAGTTCAAGATGTACAGGATCATCGTCGACCATTAGAACACGTATAGCCATCTTGGCTCACAGCCCCATCTTAAAATAACAAACTAACTTCTTATTATATTTGACAGGTCGCAAAATCAGAGGGAAATACCTTATATCGGTCTAGACCCACTGTGCTTTATAGCTAGGGAGGTTGCTCCTATTGGGAATCCCATTATTCGATGGTATTGGTGTTTTCTTTAGAAAAAGGCGATATCTCGCCTACTTCATTGTGTTTGTAGCTACTACTTTTCTTGGTCTATTCATGTCGTGGTTGATGAGTACCTACGCAGGAACAGCGATAGAACAAACGCTTGTGTACTTCTTCGCCTACATTGGCTCAGCAGGTACAATCTACTTTGCTTTTGGTTCGCTGCTTACTGGACTAGGTATTGATAGACTATGGATTACTAGACGAGGCAGAGGTAGAACCACTGAACTGAAAGGAGTTAGTTGGATGGCTGTATCATTTGCCATTTCGGTATTCCTTTCTATATTGACCGGCCCAACGACTATGCTGTTCTTTGCAATTTTCTGTTGGGTCGGATGGATTGCTTTTCAAGGCTATCTATCTACAAGAACAAGCCTAAGACTTGCAACACTTGCAGAACCTAAAAAGGGTGGTTTCCTGCTTGGTACAGGTAGTTTTATTCTACTCCTTATCGGTCTTATATTGATTGGAGCAGAAGCCCTCCTTGCCTTGTACTTGGTCCCAAATGATGTATTTGGAATTGGTACATTGATTAATGGAATCTTTTCAGATGCTACAAGTAACATTCTACTTCAATATAACTTCCTTATTGTTGCATATGTCATGATGGGATTGTTTGCTCTTGTGATGCTGCTCTCATTTCTCAGGAATGCTGGGAAAGGGGCAGCATTGAACATTGCACTACTAACCATTTTCATAGCAATTTATTCGGGTTACTTCCTGGTCAATGTGATGAGACGAGGTGGCATCTTTGGAATGACTCCCGTCGACATCGCTATGTCACTGTTCTTCCTAGCATATGCTTTGAGTGGCATAGGTCGAACCGCAACGGAAGCTGCGGAGAAACCTGGTGGTAGAATAGGAGATTTTGGGCCACTTGCAACATTCTTCCTAGCAAGCGGATATTTCTTTGTTGACAGTATAATTGCTGTTGCCTCGAACGACGCAACTTTGATTTGGGATTGGTTCCAAGCTGGAATTCTTGCTGATCCACGATTCCTCTTCCTATTCAGAGATGTTGCGAAATTGATTGCTTTTCCCTTGGCTGCAATCTTTACTGCAGTCTATTACCTGAGATATGAACGTGCAGAACGTATTGTTAGCAGAGCACGGGAAGCTGGCGAAACATTTGCTCCAGATAAGGTAGATAAGGAAATAGCAGACAGAACCCCAGACCCGGGTGAATCATGGCCAAGCGAGCGCGCTGAAGGAATCAAAAAGGGCGAACCTGGACATGATCTGTCTGCACCTGACACTCGCAGGTTATCGGTTGACAGCAGTCGTCGTCTTGGCAAACCAAAGCGCTTTGGGGAAGATGACGAAGAAGAAGAAGGAGATTAGAAAGTTCCTTGAGGGTCTCTCAATGACCCTCTCTACTCTTTTTATAATATCCTGTTTTATAGGATAACAACCCAATCTAGAGAACCATTGTTATCATCATTAGAATTGTAAATAGAATCGATACTAATGCGCAATTGACGCAAAGCCCTTCTTCAATTTCTTTCTTATCGCGAGGGCTTAATTTCTGTGATTCAGCAACTTCATCATCTTTCTTCTCATCAGTCATTTGGTGGCCTCCTGAATGTTGAATGTTGTTCTCAAGCTGTATTAAAGGTACGTGTTCTCTTTTGTGTTCAATAATTATAATTTCATCTCTAGCTCAATCTCATCCATGATTGGAATGTTATCAATCCCGAGATAAGGAATCTCTTGTTTTAATTCGCGAGACTCTTCTATTGCACCTTTATGAATTGCAACCACTGTAAATCCAATGCTTTGATAGAATTGTAGTGCTGGTGTATTGTCATTTGTAGTAATGACCCAAACGCGAGAACAGCCGTTATTCTTAGCATTGTTTATTGATTTGTCGACAAGTTTCCTCCCTATTCCCTCCCTTTTTTCAAGCACATTCAAAGTCACTATTTCAAGCATACCATTAGCAATATTATAGGTGAGCAAGCCAACTCTATGGTTATTCGTTTCTGCAATATAACCTGGTAATGTTGCAGTGTCATGAACTACTCCACGAGAAACGACTTTGGTGGACCCCCAGCTCTCTGAAAGGGTTTTACGGATCCATTCAATGTCATTTATCTCAATTTCTCGGATAATATGTTTAATGTTGTTATTCAGATAGTATCCCCAACCTGTAATTTCAGCTCCCTGATAAAACATCTTTCGTGGACACGTCCCAAATGATTTATGTCAATACGTTCTATACGTTAAACGCGCAATTCTAATAGGAGGTATCTCCAATTTACAACTACGCAGAAGTGGTCATCCGAAAGGCTGCATTGGGAGAAGTAGATGTAATCAAAGACATAGTTAAAGAAGCATATCAACCTATTACGAAACAGCTTAAACGTACACCTGCAGCATTGGAGGAAGGATTGGGCAAAATCTCACGTCATATACAAATGGGGAACCAGTATGTAGCTATTGTAGGTGACACTGTTGTTGGCACAATGAGAGTTAGTCTCAAAGGCCAAGTTGGAGTGATTGCTAGAGTTGCCGTCCGACAGAAATTCCGTGGACGAAGGATTGGCTCAATGCTAGTTGATTATGCTGAAAACTTACTGACTCACATGAACGCGAAGAGAATTGAGATTGAATTATATGGTGCAGTCGAGGAGCAGATCTCATTCTATGAACGTATAGGCTATACTGAAGTCGGACGTTTGGAGCGGCTTGGCGAGGAAATAGTCGTAATGCAAAAGGAATTGACTGAAGAGCTTATTGAGGAAGATGAGTGAATCTACTCTTTTTTGCTTGCAGCCCTCCTAGCAATTAAAGAAGCAACAGAGCCTGCCCCCAAACCATTTCCAATATTTACAACTGAAAGTCCTGGTGCGCAGGATTGTAACATTGATGCAAGTGCAGTTTCACCCTTACCACCATGCCCATACCCAGTGGGTACTGGTACACCAATCACTGGTATATCAATGAGTGACGCAACTACAGTTGGTAAAGCACCTTCCATTCCTGCGAAAACAACAATTGCGTCAACATCCTCATCTACTATTTTTTGAATAGGGTCAACCAATCTATGAATACCAGCAACACCCACATCATAGAAAGTTAATGCTTCAACACCCATCAATCTAGCAATAGCTTCCGCTTCACGAGCGTAGATCACATCTGAAGTGCCAGCCGTAAGAATTGCTATCTTTCCTCTCTTCTGAGGTTCAATCCATGACTTCGAATGCGCCAAAACTGTTAGGTGATCTTCCGATCCTTTTGATTCTATAGTAAGACTCGGATACGCCTTCTTAATTTCTCCAAGTTTTTTCTGATTCATCCTCGTCAATAAAGCTACGCCATTATTATCAATAAGTAATTGCAAAATTTGCACCAAATTATCTGCTGTTTTCGTTTCTGCAAATACAACTTCAGGTACTCCGGTTCTTTCTTGACGGCTTACATCAATTAGACCTATATCACCAATTCTGCCAATTGCAAAGGCTCTAAGCTCTTTTTCAGCATCATCAATTGAAATTATTCCAGCTGCAAGGTCTTCCAGTACTTTACGTGTGGATGTCATGGTCTTCATGAATGAGGTATAACCTTTAGATATGTGCCTTTCCTAAGGGACAATCTCACACCCATTATTGAATTCAGGATAATTAAAATCTTCAATTGAGATAATTCCACTATCGAGGAGGTTTCTAACTACAGGTAGTTGCTTTTTCAAGGAGTCAAATAGGTGCTTAGATACCTGACATACCTTATCGAAACCCTCCTCTCCCCAAAGTTTCTGTTTGTTAGCAAACAAGCAACGACCTCCACACAATCCATAGTCTTCACAAGATGGACATGGTTCATCAACACTCATAGAGTTCTTCAAATCCGCAGGATCTGACCTCCAAATATCTCCAATAATTGAGAACTCCCAATCTGGAGAGATTGGACAGACTCCAATTTTTCCATCAACATGAATTGCGAATGTGTCTCTACCAGAGCCACATCTCATCTCTGACGGCTCACCTGTTATCAGAGTATGCATAAGAGGCAGGAATGGGACTATTCCTTCAACAATTCCAATCTTCATTTTTTCAATCCATTCGTCGACGAGTAAGGATATCCCTGGATTGTAGATGTTTGTGACCCACTTATCGAAATCCTCCCAATTATTTTCAGCATCCCAAAAAACATTGAGTTGCCAATGGACATTATCAAAATTTGGCTCAGATAAATCTAACAAATATCTTACATCCTTGTGGATGTCGGACTGCTCAGAAACCGCCATTCTAGCAACGATATCACCCTCATATCCAATATCTCTTAGCCACTTGACGTTCTTGATGACTTTCTTATACACCCCCTCTGAGCGATAACCATCAGTAATATCTTCTCTACCATCAATAGAAACAAGGATTGAATGGAATCTTTTCACATATTGGGCAGGGATATTATCTAAGAGCAATGCATTGGTCTGAAGCATGAACCGAGCTTTAGGAAAACGATTCATTAGATCAATGATTAGGGGCACTCTTAATGTAGGTTCGCCACCATAGAGCATAAGCTGAATATCATCATCTCTCTCGAGAAATGCCGTTAAATCATCAATTGAGTATTGTATCTCTGTCTTTGGTCCCGTTTCTTCACCACCATGGCAATAGTAGCAATTGAGATTGCATTTTCGGGTTAGGACCAAGTGATAATTCAATAGAAAAGCGCTCCAAACCCAATCTAATTGTTGACCGCATAAACATTACTCTCTGACATTAGGAAACCAAACGGAAAACTACCAATTGCTAACTGCTCTGTCATATCGACATCCTTATGATTTCTCAAACTACCATTTCGATTGAGTTGACATCCTTGAAACTATCGACAACTGCAGTCATTGTAGTTATGATATTAGTTGTACTGCCTATTTCAACCAGAGAATTCACCACGCTCGCACAAACGGAATCATTGTTCTTTCCAGCTGATAGTGGGCTGCTTCCAGCTCATAGCTATGTTTGGCAGGAAATCAATGGCTTCTGTGCATGGGCTGCAACTACAATGGCTATGCAATATGCAGGTGTCGACATTACAATGTATGATGTATTTGCTGCAACAACAATTGGCTTTTCTTTTGCATACTTTCGATTTGATGATACATTCCTGATGTTCCCTGGAGCTCTATACACCCAAGTCGAGCCTACTCAATTTCTTGCAGATCTTTACGGAATCAATTATACTCTCTACGTTGGCGATAATATTCCGAATCTAGAACAAAATGTTCAGGTATGGGAAAGTGAAGGCATTCAGGTTGGTGTAATAGATGGCCAAGTTGAAGCATTCGATTTAATGAGGCAGACAATCGATCGAGGATACCCACTTCTCATTAGTGTAGATCCCATCTATCTTCCTGCATATGATTACAATTACTTAAGAGAAGGCGAACTTGCTGGTGGTGGTCACGGAGTTCTCATCGTGGGATACAACGACTCTGAAACATCTGCGACCATACTTGACCCTGGAGTCGGTTCATTCGGGGAGTATTATGGTTACCCCGAAGATGGGCGTGGTAATTATACTACACTTACTTATACCGCTCTGATTGATGCTTGGTCAAGTAGATACTATATCTCAAACACATTCTTTCCAATGAGTCCCGTCGATGACCAAATGGTCGTTTACAATCCAAAAGGTGACCTTCTTGGACCCATGGTTCGAGACAAACTTCTTGGTGTCGGATCAATCTATTCTCCTAATAGTCCGAACGCTCTCATTGGAAAATTCGGGGAAGCTGGTTTCCGTCAGCTCAGTCAAGATATTACTGTTGATGGTCTGAAGTCCTTTCTAAGTGTGTTTGATGGCGTTGATGACGAAACTAACTTTAAGGCTTCTCTTCTCTACTTCATTGGCTTGGGTCTTGAGGCACAGGTTACACTCCAATACCTGTCATATCGCACTGCCTTAGTTAGTCTTCCTGCTTTGATACCAGAAATAGATCTAGAGGCCTTTGTTGAAGCTGGCGAAGCAGCTCTCCCCGCATTTTATGACCTTGCAGACAATTCCTCCTTGATATTCCCCGGAAATATTTCACAAGCAACTGGGGATGTTGCCTCTACCTTTTTCACGATGGCTCAGGGTTTTAATACCACCGGTGATCTTGACTCCACGTTAGCATCATACGAAGGTTTCCTGGATTCGGTTTCCGATAACCTCCTGATGATAGCAGACTCTTGGCTAAACGCAGGCAATGCTCTCGCAGTGATCTGGCCAAATGACTTTCTAACCATTTATGGTCCAGTGCTTGCCTTCGGTGGAGGTGGCATAGCAGCTCTTGTTATTGTCATATTTTGGTGGATGCGAAAGAAACCATCGCAATAGCTGGATTATTCTGATTCAATTCCTAAGAGCTTCAGCAGCTGTGTAACATCGCTAGTCGGAAGTTTACAATTATAATTGACACAAACATGAGCTGTTGACTTCCCTCCAACAGTCTGGTGGTACTTCGTAAATGGAGCTAATCGAGATATCTCCTCTGATTGACGCTTAGTTCCCTTGAGGAGAACCACTTTATTAGGTACGTAATTGGCTCGAATTGCTTCAAGCAACTGCTGAGTGTCTGGGGCGTCTGGATTTCCAGCAATGACAATTTCGTAAGATTTGCCCTCTGTGAATTCTAAAGTGGTTAGCATCATTGAGAAGCTAGAAGGTGATCGCTGAATGATTCTAGAAAATACTCTTAGAGTATCTGCTGCTTTTTCTTCCAATTGCGAGTTACCAAGGTACCTTGCCAGTCGGACAAGATTTAGTGATGCTATTGAGTTTCCTGAAGGTATCGCGCCATCATATGCATCCTTCTTTCTAACCAGAAGCTCCTCTGAGTGTGAACTTGTAAAGAAGAATCCACCATTTTTCTCATCCCAGAAATTCTCTATCAAATCAGAGGTTAGGTCTTGTGCTAGTTCTAAATATTCAGGTTTGAATGTAGCTTCGTAGGTTTCTAATAGTGCCCAGATCAGGTATGCATAGTCATCCAAGAATGCAGCAATTGCTACATCTTCCTCTTTGTATCTATGGAAGAGCTGTCGTTTATCATCTAGCATGGTCTCAAGAAGAAATCCCAGTGCTCTCTCAGCGACTTCAATGAATTTTACATCACCCAAAACAACTCCAGCTTTTGCAAGGGCTGCGACCATGAATCCATTCCAATCGGTTAGAATTTTATCATCCCGACTTGGTCTGATCCTCGTTGCTCTTCGAGAAAATAGCTTGTGTCTTGCATTTTCTATAATGGTATATAATGCATCTTGCTCCACATCAAGGGAGTCTGCAATTTTACTAGCAGTCACTTTGATATGAGGAATATTCAATCCTGTTTCCCTACGAGTTGCTTCATCCTTGAAGTTTCCATCCTTTCGAATGTTGTAGAAGTGTAGAATGACTTTAAATTCCTCTTCGCTAAGCACATCTTGAATCTCGCTATAACTCCAAGTATAGAATTTCCCTTCCTCACCCTCAGAATCTGCATTTTCTGCTGAGTAGAATGCACCTTCTGGACTTAACATATCTCGTGTGACATATTCGAAGATTTCCGTTACAACATTTGCATATTCTTGCTTCTTCGTGATTTGATATGCTTCAGTGTACACCATCATTAGGCTTGCTTGGTCATAAAGCATCTTCTCGAAATGAGGGAGTAGCCACTCAGAATCTGTTGAATATCTATGAAATCCAAATCCAATTTGGTCAAAGAGACCTCCTTTTCTCATCTCAGTTAATGTCTTCTCAACCATAAGAAGTGCTCTCTCATCCTCTGTTCTTTTCCAATATCTGAGTAATAACAATAGGTTATGCGGTGAAGGGAACTTTGGTGCTTTTCCAAAACCACCTCTTTCCTCATCAAACCGCTGAGATAGATGCTTGTATGCAAGATTGACCTCGTCAAGTGTTAGAGGCTCTCCCTTTACACTTCCTCCAGATTCTGATAGTGACTGCACAATTCTATTAGTTACATCATTGATGTTTGACTTGTCCGTTTCCCATATTTCCTTAAGACGAGGAATGAGATCCTTCATTCCCAACCTGTCGTATCGACTTTCCTTTGGAATATAGGTGGCTGCATAAAATGGCATTTTGTCTGGGGTCATGATAATTGTAAGCGGCCAACCTCCTCCTCCAGTGATCATCTGTGCGACTTCCATGTAAACCGAATCAATATCCGGACGCTCTTCTCGGTCAACCTTGATGTTGATGAATACATCATTCATTTGTCGAGCCACTTCTTCATCTTCAAATGACTCGTGAGCCATTACATGACACCAATGACAAGTACTATACCCTATTGAGAGAAAAATGGGTTTATTCTCTCTAGCTGCCACCTCAAAAGCTTCATCTCCCCAAGGATACCAATCAACCGGATTTTTTGCATGTTGAAGCAAATAAGGACTCTTCTCATTGGCCAATCGATTACTTGTCAAATCCATCACACCATTTAGTTTAACTATTGTTATTTATCTTGGCTTTTCTTATAGAATTTGCGGAATTGAAACAGGAATTTACTTAGAACTAATTATAGAAAAGTATTGAATTAGCTCTCCAGAGTGGTCTGAATAATGAATGATACTCTGACTCAGGACGACCCTCAAAACTCAAGTCAACTACAACGATTGAAACTGCGAGTAGTTAGTTTAGTTGGCTACATTCTTCCTTTTCTGGCATCTATTCCTCCAATGATGGGTTGGGCTGGACTAATGACTGTCCCGCTCATATTCTTCTTAGTTCTAATGGGTGGCCAATTCCCCGAATTATCAATATCAATCCCATACCTTTTACTTGGCGGGACGGTGTTAGATGCATTTGTGGTTATAGTTGGATTCGCCATATTTGCAGTTTCTGTGGTAATCCTCTGGAGAGAAAAATCGAAAGGCTTGGTAACTCATAGCATTTACAAGATAGTTAGACATCCTCAATATCTAGGATTAATTCTTTTCACAGCTGGTCTGACAAGTCGTAGTGTATGGATTTTGATGAACACATTTGGGCTTGGTTGGTTATCTGTACAACAAACAATCATTGTATGGATTGCAATGGTCATCGTATACAACTGTCTTGCAACGATTGAAGAGCTTCATTTATCCAAAACTTTCGGTGAATCATGGTCAGACTATAGAGCACATGTAGGATTCTTTATTCCATCTCCTGTACGACTCCCAAAGGTTCTCGAAATTGCATTGGCTATTGTCGTACCCATTCTTCTTCTTTATGGACTGATTTTCTTCTCCTTACAACTAATCTAGATTAAATAGCTAAACAGCCTTCAGTTCTCCCCGATGATCCTCAACGAGTCCCTTTCCTATCAATGAAGCAACATGATGCTCAATCATCCATGTTTCAAACTGCAAGAAAACTGGATTTGTGAGTGAAGGATAGATGATTGGATTAGCTGTAATTTCAGGAATTGACTTTGCACCATCCATAATAGCTGCTAGTACCAAATCTTCTCGCAATCCAATCTGTCTCGAATACGCGGCTAATCGTTCTTTATAGTCGATAACTAGTGGCTCCTTAAGATGCCCGCTAATCAGTCCATTATACTTCCCATGTTGGAGTTTTCTGATTGATTCCTTGAAGTCAAGGATTGATGAATTAGGATGTCCATAATATGGTCCAAATTCCGTCATGTCTATATCAGAAGTGAATACTAGATTTGGTTCAAGAATTTCGATACACATGTGATCAGGAAGATGACCTGGAGCATAGAAAGTTCTCAAAGTGACCTCTCCTAGACTGAACTTATCTGCATTAATTACTATCTCGTCAACTCTTCCCTCATCAAGTGCTCCATACATTCTTTCATTCACAAGTTGTTCCCAGAGCTTTCGAACAGGATTTCCTTTATCAAACCCAAGGAACCTCTTCATTTCTTCCTTGTCGTTGAAGAGAGGCGCTGTGATTTCGTTTGCTGTAATTCTACACTTTGATAGACGATTGAGTCTTGCAGTGTGTGTAATATGGTCAGGATGGATATGACTCAGAATAATTGTATTAATATCCTTGAGTTGAAGGTCTTGAGTCATTAAGAAAGCGCGAAGGTCCTCGACTGGACACCCAGGATCAATAACAACCAACTCATCAGCAATAATTACTATTGAGTTGCATTTTGGAAATGCCCCTCCAATGACCACATAAACGTTGTCAGTCAATTTTACGAATGACATACTTCTTCAACCTAGACTAGATAAAACAGATAGATAGTCATAAAACAATAGTTGTTTACGACTATTTTTGGATCTACATACCAGTTGGTCTAACTTTCATCTCTGCTTCTGCACGTCTAGCATTTCGCCAGGTCCCTAGGGAACTGTACATCACAGGGAATGTAAATGCCAAAACGAGGAACAGAATTAACATTACATTGACAACGTCGACTCTCTGTGGTCCCAGTGGACTAGCGAGAGCATCCATCCAAATCCCCGTCATAAATAGAATACATGCAGGGATCAACAAGATGAACAGGAAAAAGAATGTGAAGAAACCTCTTGCTGGAGAATGCTGAATGAATCTAGCAAAACCTCCAAGAAATCTATGCTTCTGCCACCTAGTACCTTCATGGACTATCCAGAAGAGGAAGAATATCACAATCAAAATGACGAATGGGATTAAGAATATCTCGGTCCACATGGTAGGGTACTCCTGTGCGTATATTTCCTTCCGCATAGGTTGTCCCTATAAACGCTACGGTCAATGTATATTGCGCTTCTAGTCCAAACCAGTATGTTTCTTCGATTGAAGCGCATCCGCGGCTGTCATCCATTTTGTTCCTTGAAAATTCTGAGATTGCATGTTTTGATTTTCTATTGGTTTCTTTAATCCGGTATTGATATAAACCATTGAATCTTCTGACTCAAAATAATTTTCTTTTTGACTTTCCCTCGAAGCTGTTACAATATTATGGATGTATAGATTTGTGAAAAATTCTTGACTTTGCGGCGACATAGTTTTAGCCAAAATCCTGCAGCCCTCAGAAATGTATACCCCCTACCTTCTGGCTGGATATGAATTGGTCTACATCATTAGTGTTGATGTGGGCTTTATAAACTGCTTCTAACGTGCCTTGAAGCGAAACTGCCTGTCATAGATTTGTTTCAATTCATTCAAAGTCATTGCATCCATAGGCCCTTTATCTTCTCGAACACGATTAATTCTCGCGAATCGAAGTGCCATTCCTGATTCATATGTTGGGCTCTCTTGTATCTCTGATGCAATAACTTCTACAACTATCTGAGGTTTTACCTGGACTACATGACGATGAGTAGCAATTTTCAAATCTAGGAGCTTCTGTGTAATATCTTGAAACTCCAGATCAGTAAATCCCTTGTAGGTTTTTCCCACTACAAAAAAATCACCAGACTCATCATCTCTCACCGCCAAATGGTAATCAGAGAGCCAATTTTTGCGTCTCCCATGACCCCATTCAGCGGCAACAATCACTAGGTCCAATGTATCTAGAGTATGTTTGATTTTGAACCAATGTTTCCCACGAACGCCAGGAGTATAAGGCGAATCTAAATCCTTAGCCACTAATCCCTCATGACCCATTTTTTGACTCTTCATGAAGAATGTCTGGATTATTGATGTGTCATCTGAAACAATTCGCTCAACCAACATATCTGAAGGAGTAATTTCCTCGAGTTTCTTTCTCCTTTCTGAGTATGGGAAATCTACAAGATGTGTTTGATTGAAAAGCAGCATATCGAATAGAATGAGTCTAAGGCGAGTGTCCTTAAATGCTTCCTCAATGTCCCGAGTTCTACCAAACCGTTTCATAACTACTTGAAAAGGGAAAGGTTTGCCCTCATCATCGAATGCAAGAACCTCCCCATCAAGAATCGTATCAGTCGCGTTGATTCTCTTTTTAACAGTACTTACTATTTCAGGAAGACTCTCTGTTACCTTGCTCAACTTTCTTGAGAATATGCAAATCGCATCTCCTTTCTTGTGGATTTGCACTCTTGCACCATCTAATTTCAGTTCAAACGCATATTGTTTTGGATAGCTTTCATATAATGAGTCAATGTTTTCAATTGGACTTGCAAGCATTGGCTTAACTCCACGCATTAATTGCACTGAAACTGCTTGTATTGCCTTTTTTCCACCTACTGAAGCGAGTCGAGCTACCTCTCCCAGATTCCCGTTGAAACTCCATGCTCTTCGCACTAATGCAGGATCTACATCAAATGCTGCAGCAATACTATCAGCAAGCAAGCCCTCTGAAAGTCCTATCCTCATATCTTCAAGAACAAGTGCAGTGAGGTATCTTGCTTCACGTGGTGAAGTTTCCATTAGGAGGCTGGTAAGGAGAGACTGTTTCTCCTTTATTGAGCCCTTTCCCTGGGCATCTGCAATTCTATCTAGAGTTTGTCCCACTGAAGATATTGACAATGACTCTGAGAACAGAGATAACTGACGTGCCTCTTTCGTGTTTTCAAGAATCTTAGCTACAGCCTCACCCGTATCTCCCTCATAAGCTTCGAATAATGCATTATTCTCTATATTTACTACTTGTTTGAGAGCACTAAGTAATCCTTTCCACGATATATTGAGAGTCCGTTGTTCGCTTTCTGCAAACACCTTCCCGCTCAAAAACAAAGCAGCTTTACTTACTTCAATGGCACTTAGTGTTCTTAGGAAATCCGCAGCTTGTTGGATTTTTTTAGTTCTCTTTCTCGTCCTACTAATCATATCCATAACTTCTGCAAGTAAGACAAACTCTGTCAAATTCGAGAGACCTCACTTTCCAATTACATGGTTCGTTACATCTATATTCTATGTTTTGCGTCTAATCATTGGTTGAAATCAATGGGCAGTGTCTGGTTGAGCAAGAAAGCATTTCTTTACTTCGGTGGTGCTGCAATAATTCTAATTGGCGGAGCTATTGTTTTAATAGCACCCTATCACTATGTCAATTTCGCAGTCACTGAACACGAGCAACGGACGTTTTCTATATGGGACCGTGATGGATACTACCCTCAGCTTGAAATTTCTGTTGCATTGAGAGTTGGCAATTCAACAACAGTAGAAGTTGATCTTGTATTTGTAGATAATTCAACAGATGAAGTCTTAGTAGCTAACATGACACTCGATGAAGAAAATCTAATAGAAACCCCTGATGCAATCTTCCTAGAGGGCAGTATGACTATTGACATACCACCTGGTGATTATACAGTCACCATCGATGATATCATAGGTGCTGGTATGATTGATCTTGGCTTTAATCAAGTTAGTGACTCAAGGCTGTTTATTGTAATTGGAGGCTCAATGAACATCATAGGCCTGATAATGTGCATATCAGGGTACTTTGTTGCAGGAACATTTCTACCTACTGAAAGCGATACAATTGTCGAGTGGGGATATGAGGATCGAAAGAACGAAGAAACAGACCATGGAAATTCAGGAATTGAAGATTAATTTCAAACCCAAGTCAGTGTTACGGGAGAATAGTCCACGTAGTACACACGCTCTTCTATGTCTAAGTGACAACTATCTTGTTGAGCACAATGGAAGACGATGAGATGAAATGGTTACTAAAAGGAAAGATTGTTACTGACTTTAGGGGTTTCCCCTTGGGCAAGGTCAAGAAAGTCTGGTTTGATGAATCCAATGGGCCTCTTGTCATCGTTGAACGAGAGAACGCAACAGACAACAATACATCATGGGAAGCAATTCCATTGAGAGCTGTTGACTCAATATCAGAACATGTCCGTCTAAAACCCCCAGTGTTCGCTGAATAGACATATCATATCTACTTACCCGATCGGAGAACGAGTCTATGATACAGAAAAATGAAATGATGAACAGAAATCAACTGAACGTTTGCCATGACGAGTCCAACTCTGTCAAAATAAATGTCTTCACAAGTAATTCCTGTACTTTCTGTAGCGAAGCCCTTCAAGCCGCTCGAGAAGCGGCAACAAAGTTGCGGCGATTCAATCTACCTATCGAAGTTGTGGAAACCTCGGTTGAAGAAGAGCCTGAACTCGTTGAGTTTCTAAATGTAGTAGCTTTGCCAATGATTCTAATTGGCAAGTCACAAATTATTGGTCTTCCGACGACTGAAGATATAGAATTACTATTACATCAAGCAGTCTTATCCTAGTTAAAAGAATGCAACACCCAAAATCAACCAAGCATTCTCTTTCATGATCAGTCTACTAGTTTCGATATTTAGATCTAACATGTTTAATGCAGCCATTAAGTCTGGATATTGAGTGTGATATCCTGAACCAAACACGAGTTTTCGTACGCCAAAATCTTGAACAACTGCATCAAGAAATACACGGAGAGGTGACTCGACGAGCTTCACGAACGTCGTGGACAATTCGAGCCATATATTCTTACGAGCCATGAGTGGTATGATTTGTGGAAATCCAAACAATCCTCCCATATTTAGTACCACGAACTTACCATCTTGATGAAAGGTTGTAATTCTATCCAAGAAGCTGATTGTTTCACTACTCATTATGTCATTATGAAAGTATATTGGCAAGTCTTTTTTTACAGACTCATTCACAAGAACCTCAACCGCCGGGTCCTGAGGATGATATGTAGGTCCATCTAGAATTAGAGCTCTGCACCCTTTGTCGATATAGTCGTGAAGCTTCTGCTTGGCTAAATCAATAGGTCTTGGTATGATTGAACATGCAGAGAACAAACGATCCGGATATATTTCAGTAGCTTGTAAATACAAATCGGTACTGACTAATGGTTCGTGGGGTGTCAAGACGGCTTTATCAATTCCAAAAGTGTCCATTCTTGATATGAGAATGTCTACATGTTCTAGATAGTTGTCAAAAGTGACTTCTGCAACTTCGGTTTTACCCATCCCAAGGTGTGTATGTATATCGGTGGTCATTAAACACCCTAGTCAGAATTCTCAAAGTCACTTTTCTATTCATGTGTTATGAATAGCTGTCATCATCATCACCTCTAAATACCAAACTGACCTAGCATGCTTGAGCTGATTTGTGTGAGCGAAGACGATCGACCAAAAAGTCTTGAAAAGAGCCTTCATCATCTATCCCAAAGCATCAACAGAGACCAATTCATGCTCATGGAGTATTTAGGTCCAGTGGTTGATGGTTGTAGGGCAGCTCTCAATGTCAGTATTGAGAAAGCTCAAACGCTTCATAAAATGACTGAAGAAGAATTTGAGCAGCATATGAGTTCTGTATCCAATTCTTTTGAAGACATTACTATTTGTCTAAAAACATCAGATACAAATGATGAGTATTCTATTGTTTTCGATAGGGGAAAAACATCAGTTTTTGATGAGTGTATTGAACCAGATGTTGTGATAGTTGGTGAGAATAACACACTAATTGCGATTTGCGATAGTGATCCCAAGATAATACCATATGAAGTTCTTGGGAAAAGAATGGAAATTTCTGGAAACGATAACCTCGATATTGTTGAAGGTCTCGGATTTCTCTGTTATCCATCTCTTCTTAGAGTTGCTGAATCAGGTGTTGATCCTTCATCACTACTTAGTGAAGACGCAGATTCTGTCATAATGGCTACTGCATCAGACTTGGTTGTTAAGATGATTCGCAAGTGGATTGACATCTCACTCTCCGTTTCTAATAACGATCTAGACTAAAGGCCATGATACGGAAATACCAATTCTTTTACTCGACGAAGAGACCTTTCAAGATCCAGGCTAATCTCTTCCCTTGAGAAATACATCTGAACGATTTCTTCAGGGTCTCTTATGAATTCAGGAATGTCATGGTACCCCATCTCAGTACAAGTTTCTTTGAACTCATCAGGGATTCTATTTGGAATATCCTCCCCTAGCATAAGTCCAAGAAACAACGTCCAAAGTCTAGCTACATTAACTGGATGATAACCTCCACCACCCACAGCTAGCCAACCGAGCTTGCATATGTCTGATGACATCTTTAGCAGTTTCCGGACTACTGTTTCATATCCGTGAGATGTATATGTCAGATGTGCAAGAGGGTCCATGTAATGGCCGTCCACTCCCATTTGAGTGACCAGTAAGTCTGGTTCGAAAGATTCGAAAAGTGGGACGACCACATCATCGAAAATTCGTATCAGTTCTGGGGTGCCAGCACCAGGCATTAGAGGAATATTCACAGAATACCCAATACCTTCAGCAGCACCAGTTTCATAGATAAACCCAGTGCCTGGGAAAAGGGTTTTGCCTGTCTGGTGTACAGAAATCGTCAATACTTCCTTAGATCTGTAGAATGCATTTTGAACCCCGTCTCCATGATGAGCATCAAAGTCAAAATACAGGACTTTGTAGTTTTTCTTTTTCTTTAGCATATTAATGGCAATTACTATGTCATTGTATATACAAAAGCCAGAGGCTGCATTTCTGTGCGCATGATGAAGTCCTCCTGATATACAGAAAGTGTTTGAGTTTCCATCCATAATTGCGCGCATTGAGTCCAAAGTTGCTCCCACATATCTAGCACCTGTTTCATGTATCAAGGGAAAGATAGGATTGTCCGCAGTACCAAGCCCATATTGTGGATGGACATTATTGTTAGTCCCACTATCAATGACTGCATCAATGAATTCCGGCGCGTGGAACAACTCAAGATCCTCGCGTGTGGCTAGAGTGGGTTCAATTTCCTCCACTAGGTCTAGCAAACCAAGTTGTTTAGATAGAAGATGTGTTAGCTTTAACCTATCAGGCTTTAGAGGGTGGTCTGTTTTAAATTCGTACTCAAGGAGCGCGTCTGAATATGGATAGACAAGTTTTCCTCTCATAAATTCCACCCTTTCTGCATGATACTGCATTCTCCTTTCTGAGTCTGTGGTATTGGATAATGCACTCTTATCTGCTTCTTTTTCAAAATCATTCTATTGTACTTGGCGGTTGTTAAAGGGTGATAATAAAGGATTCAAATCCTCTACACCATTATTCACATTCTACTTGGTCTTTTGTCATATATTGAAACATCAGTCCCTAAAGCTTTTGTTCCAATTTGATTACTCAAAACCACTCATTCGAAGAACCTACTGAGCCCTCGTGAGAAAGCAGCTTTTGCTTCATCAAGAGGTACGACGAACCTGCCAAAATTAGCGAAAGGTTCTGATGTTGTAAGGCCCAACTCGCATGAGGTTATTCCATGCTTGTCGAGTATATTTAGAAACTCTGTCTGATTACTTTCGGTCACTTCTGTAATATATCTCGAAGATGTTTCTGAGAATAGCGCTTGAGCTAAGCTGTTAACTGTCCCTGGAACATAATCCATATTCAACTTAAATCCATACTCACTTTCCATAACCATCTTCATGAGAGCAATGGCCACTCCGCCGCGCCCAACATTGTTACAAGATCGAATAAGACCTCGTTCATGAGCTTCAAGAATGGTTGTCATAGTAAGCTTCTCCCAATTTGGTTGATATTTAGGTGGTTCTCCTTTGACCTCACCAAGAGTCAATTTCTGATACTCACTCCCATTCAAATCTGGAAATGTTTCTCCGACCAAGAATATGTTAGCCCATGGCGTGACCAGATTTCGTTTGACTGGGGTAAACCCACGGTTGAAAATGCCTCCAATCATTATCTGGGGTGTTGGATTAATTCTTTTACTCTGTCCAGCGATGACTGACTCATTATAGAACGAAACATTACCCGCAATAATGGGGAGTTCAAAGTCATTAGAAAATCTCCCAAGCCCTCTTATAGATTCAACAAACTGAGCATACGACTCAGGTCTTTCAGGATTACCAAAATTCAAGCAATTCGCAATGAAAATTGGTTTTGCTCCCATTGATACAATATTCCTCAGCGACTCTGCTGCAGAATTAGCTGTTCCTATTTGAGGGTTTAATTTACACCAGGATGAATTACAATCACTCGTGAAAGCAAGTAATCTGCCATTGGGAAATTCCAACACTCCAGCATTCTGTCCCACGTCAACCACAGTACTTGTTTGAACATGCTGATCATATTGACTATATACCCATTTTCGACTGCAAACATTGATTGACTCAAGAAGACTCAATACTGCTATTCTATAATCTTCAGGCTCCTTAAACCAACTTAGAGAGTCGGTTTGAGCGGGTATTTTTCCCTCGACCCGTTCAGGAATAGGAAACCCCTCTATTAGTAGATTTATCGGAAGTTTAGCGACTACTTCCCCGTTGTACCTAGCTGTGTAATTCATGTCATCTGTTACTTGTCCAATCACTGCGAATGGTATGTCATTCTTTTCGAGTAACAGGATAACACGATCGATATTCTCAGGAGCGACAATTGCGAGCATTCTCTCTTGCGATTCAGATATGATTATATCTGAGGGGTCCAAGCCACTATCCCTCAGAGGAATTTTCTCAAGGTCTATTTCAACTCCGGTTCCTCCTGCATTTGCGAGTTCTCCTGCAGCAGATGCTATTCCACCCCCACCTAAATCTTGGAGCCCTTCAAGAAGCCTTTCGTCAACAAGTTCATTTAATGCATCGATTAGCACCTTCTTTGCAAGAGGATCTCCAATCTGTACAGCACTCTCATCTTCATCTTCTTCATCTACAAAAGTTTCTGACGCAAATCTGGCTCCAGCTATGCCATCTCGACCAGTTGTTGAACCAAATATAACAAGCTGATTTCCTGGAGTCTTAGCAGAGCTTTGGACAATTTTCTCTGGTGTTACACAACCAATGCATACAACATTAACCAGGCAATTAGTATCGTATGATTCGTCGAACTCAATTTCACCACCAACTACTGGAATCCCTACTCCATTTCCATAGTCAGAAACTCCTTTTACAATATTTTCAAGGAGATATGCATTATTGGGTTTCTCGAGATTTCCAAACCTAAGACAGTTCATTAAGCCTACGGCTTTACATCCCTGAGAGATGACATCTCTAATAATACCACCTATACCAGTTGCAGCTCCATTATATGGGTTGATTTGGCTTGGGTGGTTGTGAGACTCCATTGCTACACCAACATAATATCCGCCTCCAATATCGAAAAGTCCTGCGCCTTCTCCAATTCCAAGTACCACATTTTCACCTTTGGTTTTGAACAAGTAAAACCATCTTTTACTGCTCTTGTAACTGCAGTGTTCTGACCAGAGGACATCAAGCATACTTAGTTCAGTTTCAGTGGGTTCCCGTCCCAAGATCTTTGCGGCATGTCGGAGTTCATCTTTACTTATCATCTAGTTGCCCTCACAAAGTTTTCCAATATCTGAAGTCCATCTGAAGATCCCAATATGGGTCTTGATGCTCTCTCAGGATGTGCCATTAATCCAAGTACGTTTCCCTTCTGATTAGTAATTCCTGCAATATTTTCAAGAGATCCATTTGGATTTGCTTCAGGCGTTAAGTCTCCCTGTGAATCACAATATCTGAAAAGAATTCTACCCTCATCATTCAATGCCATTAGCTGATCATTTGGACAGTAATAGTTACCTTCTGCATGTGCAATAGGCAGACGAAGGACTGCAGTTTCGAGATTCTCAGTAAATATTGAAGGGCTTTCACTGACTTTTAGGTATACCCACTTACATATGAAACGGGCTGAAAGATTATGTAATAGTGCTCCTGGCAATAGACCTGTTTCAGCAAGTATCTGAAAACCATTACTCACACCTAGAACAGGTTTCCCATCATCTGCAAGGTCTCTAATTCCATCAGAAATGACGTCAACTGATGCGATTGCACCCGCTCTTAGGTAGTCTCCATATGAGTAACCTCCAGGTATAATAACACCATCAGCATCCTTTAACCCTGCAAGTCCTTTCCTGCTAGGAACTAGATACGCATTTGATTCTGGAATTTGTCCAAGTGCCTTTAGCATATCATTTTCATTGTTTGTTCCAGGGAACCGAATCACTGCAATTGACACTATTTGAAACTCACCTCCTGGTTTTCAGAAATAGGATTTGAGAGAAGCTTTATGCTCATAATCTTGAGGTGGTTCAGTACTTCGGATGTCACAGGTCCTCGAAGATAAATATTGAAAATTTTTCCCACACTTACCTCTTCAGCTTCTCCAAATCCTAATCTGACTAAAGCTTTCTTTGTTACTTCACCAGGAGGGTTTTTAATTCCAGATTTTGGATTGACAATAACTCGAACCGTTTCTTTCCTTTCTTCTACTTCTTCCGGTTTCATTTTATTCAGTGCTGCAACAAGTTTAGTGTAAGCTTTGATGAGTCCCTTCTTGTCTTCTTTAAACACTTCTTTGTCCCGCGAAGATGATTCTGATTCCCAAATTCTCATCGTATCGTCTGAAAATTCATCTGAGATCACGATGTGTCCAGTTTTTGTACGGCCAAACTCAAGATTGAAATCAATCATTTCAAGTGCTTGTTGTCGTAATAGACCTGTGAGGTAGTAGTTTGTAGATAGAGTCACAGATCGAATGAATTGTACCATCTCTTCTGTAGCAAGTCCAAGACTTATGATTCCGTTTTCGCTAATCAAAGAATCATTTAGAGAGAACTCAATTACAGGCAAATCAAGGACCTTGCCTTTTTCCACATCATAACGGTCACAAAATGATCCAGCAGCAACATTGTGGCATACCACATTAAAAGGATATACATCCACTTTCCTGCACAATAATTGAGAACCTTCAAGAGTCTTAACCAAGTGTGTATCTATGCCTTTTCCTTCTAGATACCCTAGAATATATTCAGTCGTCCTACACACAAGCTCCCCTCTACCTTTGATTTCTTCTATCTTCTCTCCTTTTTCCACAGTGACTACGTCTGTGAATTCAATTATCACTTTATCAGGAGATTCAGGAGCCTGATAGACTCTTTTTCCCTCACCTTCGTGGATTAGGTCCATGATATTCTCTCCTTATAGCTTATAACAAAAGACAGTCGTCTAGATAAATTCATGCGGATACCTCCTCTAGACAATTCTCCTCAGCAGCGCTTCTATTCTCTAACATACAAATGTCCAATTGGCTTTGAATATTAGTGTTGGCACACCAAGAATCTCAAATGCATTAAGCTAGTTTTCACAAGAATTCTCGCAAAATGACGCCGATTACAGATCCTAGAATTGTAGCTACAATCACTAGAATGAAGTAAGCTGCTGAGAGGGCAAATGCACTGATCAGGAAATTCCCAATACCGAGTTCAGGTACAACTATACCTGGCGTAATAAGGAATATGATGAAGAATAGCATGAAAAATAATCCTCCGAAGAATCCGGAAACCAATGCACTTCCTGCTTCGGATGCTGTTAATCCAATAGGAATAGCAAAAAGCATAGGGATGAAGAACAGGGTTAAGGCTGCACTTTCAATTTGAGCAGTGAAAACATACGAGTATATTGCTGTATTAATGAATCCCACTAGCGCAGGTATCAAGATCATCATTAATTGATCCCTTTTCTTTTCAAACATCGAAATTCCTAACAATTTAACAACAGGTTGAGGCCTTCCATCTTTATCTAGATGTACGTGTTCTTCTCTCTGCGGTAGTGGTCTTAGAAAACCTTTCTTCTCCTCCTCAGGTTCTTCCTCTTTCTCTGGGGCTTCAACCCTGTATTTTTCCTCGTCTGCCATATGTGCCACTCTGATTTTCGAGAGTGTTCAGTCATTCAATAAACTCTTCGCATCGCGCAAATTGTCAACAAATAGATAACTTGCGCACGACCGCAACTCCTATCTGTATAAACATTTACTCATTCTTACAATCGGAGGCTCTACGATGGTTGAAGGAAAGCCGTTGGACGATTCTGAAATTGATGATGAAACATATGAGTCATCAGTGACAAAAAGAAGAAAGATTGAACATATCGAAATATGTCTTGAAGAGGAAGTTCAATGCCAGCGGTCTACCATGTTTGAAGACATAGAGTTCGTTCATAATGCGCTGCCTGAAATTGATAAAGAAAGTATTGATTTAACAACAAATTTCTTTGGATTGCGAGCCAGCGCTCCACTTGTTATTGCGGCAATGACTGGTGGTCATCCAAAGACCAAAAACATAAACCAAAAACTAGCAAGTGCCGCTGAAGAACTCGGCATTCCAATTGGTGTCGGAAGCCAGAGAGCTGCAGTAGAAGACCCATCGCTTGCTGATACATTCACAATTGTTAGAGAGAATGCACCTTCAGTTCCTGTCATTGCAAATATTGGAGCAACTCATGTTAAGGAGGCTCCAATAGCTGTGGAAATGATTGATGCTGATATTCTGGCAATACATCTAAATCCGCTTCAGGAAGCAATCCAACCGGAGGGGGACTGTAACTCCATTGGTGCCTTGGAAAGCATTGCTACAATTGTCGATTTAGTCGATGTGCCTGTAATAATCAAGGAAACTGGAGCGGGGATTTCTAGTGAAGTTG
>JAEORO010000127.1 GCA_016840855.1 Candidatus Thorarchaeota archaeon
AGGATCATCTGAAGCTCCCAGACTGCATCAGCGAGATTCTTCTCGTTAAGCTCTCTCGTTGTAGCTTTTGTGACAGCTGTATCGAGTGCTCCCCGGAGCTTATCAAACAATAAGCTACTCCTCCTTGCTTGGGAGTTTTGCATCCTGAATTTCTGCAGCTAACTGCTGAAATTGAGCGTTTAGATTTGATGCATACGCAATTAATCTTTGGTATTCTTGAGTGAGCGCCTCATATTGTTTCTCCAAGCTTGACACAGCTTCAATAATTGCTGCTTTTGCGTCTGCAATGTTTTGCTCTATACGGACTCCATTCCCAATCCCACGGATCACTTTGTTCGGATCCACAAGCTTAGCTTGGACAAAGATACTACCTCCCACGTTCATGAGCATCTCTTCACCTTCTTCTCTTTTCTCAATCTCTTCTAGAACCAAGAGCCCAGAACGATAATTTGTGATGTACACTTGGACAACTTCGATGCGTTGCTGTAGAAGATTGATGCTTGACTCCATTATCTGTTGCTCGTTGTATATCTTCTCGAGCTTAACCTGTGGATCTTCTTTCATTAGAATTCGGTCTCCAACCCTAGCAATTTTCTAAGTTCCAAGCTTGTGACATCTTCAGGTTTAATCTCTTTGATTTCAGTGAAGTAAATGTCCTTTCGTTTCACTCTATGCCGACTACCCAACTCAGAAAGGATTCTCTCCTTCACATGCGTGTCCTTATCAGCAAGTAGTTCTCTGGTAAAGGTGAAGGTTCTCTTACTCTTCTTGTATGACCCTATTGCTCGCCAAATTTTTGAACTCATCTAGGTAACACCTCATCTATACAAATCCCAAAACCTGACTGATGTGTGCTAGTTCTACACCAGTTGTATCAGTCCCTGCTATCATTCCATCAGTATTAGCTAGCACACCCAGACTAGTGTATGGGCTTCCTCTGTTCACTGTTCCAACTTCTACGTGTACTTTTAACAGCTGTGCTAGTAGTTCAATCTCACCACTTGTCGCCAATGGGTGTACAATTGCTCCTTGATTTGTTGCAATAGCATTTGCTCCCACAATTGGTAACTTTGCTAGACTACCAGGTACAACCTCCACACCTAAAGTATCTGAAATCTTTCTTCTAGATTTAAAATTAAAATCTGGATGACACATTGCACCGTTATCATTGGCAATAATGATGTTCCCAAGTGCAGTCATCTTATCATCTAGCCAATCAACTGGGACTTCTGATGACTTTTTGAGTTGAGCAAGCTCCTCATCAGTTGTCGTATATGGGACGAGAATTCCATTTGATGTGGCTACAGAAACAAGTCCTACGGCATCCAGAGTCGCAATTGTGGTTTGAACTAAGGGTAGATTGAAAGTCCTCTCAATCATGTCTAGTCCTTTCTCTGACATGTTTGAGCTGACGAAGATATAACGGTCAGTGGCGATTCCATATGCTCCGACATTCGAATCGCCCTCGAAGTCCGTTCGGGCGATCAATGCGGACTATCCCTCCGCAAGATATACGCGCACAAGATTGTCTGAGTTCTTGGTCGCTCGGATTCTTACTCTTCGTGGAGGTTTCTGAATGCCTTTTGCCCAGATTCTTTCATTGACCTCAGGCTGGATAAGAAGTTCTTCAGGCTTCATGTGTCTCTCTACAAACTCACGGAGAATCCTGACTGATCTATTAGACCTTCGAAGTCTGGTACCTGTCCAGTATGCTTTTCTCAATGGCACGGTATAGATTCTTTCATCGATAATCTCTTCTTCCTCTTCTGGCACCTCTTCTTCTACGGATGCTGCAACTTCCTTAGCGTCAGCTGGTGCTTCTACTTCTTCTATTTCTTCAGCCTCTTCAATCTCTTCGATTTCAGGCTCTTCTTCAGAAACCTCAACCTCTGGTTTCTTTGTCCTCTTCTTTGACATCTATGCTCACCTGATTATGGTTTTAGCTTTGTCTGACGCCAGTTTCGCTGCCCGGGTGTCCTTCTCAGTTTTCCGCCAGTTTTAACAACGACCCATGTAGGTACTGAAGAGTTGCTTCTCATGGCTTTTGCCATCCTCAGCTTTTTTGCTAGTGGTTTGTTCCGTGCCATATTATTCACCTTTAGCAGCTATCTATCTGAATGATATTTTTCTTTCACGTTCCTTTCCCTGAAGTTGTTGCAGGAGTCCTTTCAGCTGTTCATCAGTCACTCGTGCTCTAAGCCGTCCCGATGTCGCCAATTGGATGAGCTGCAGCTCAATTTGTTCGGCAAACTGAGGTTTGACCATTCGAATATTCGTCAATCGAGCCCGCGCCTCAGGAGTGAGAATCTGTCTAAGCAGAGCCTCCTTCTGTGCCTGGACTTCAGCAGCTTGTTGTTCACTGGCTTGTTCCCTGAGTGCCTGCTCTCGAAGTTGTGCCTCCTTTCTTTGACGGATTGCTTCGAGTTCGTCATCACTCATTATGCCTTGTCACCCGGCTTAGTACTTCTCCAGTTCTGGGATTGCCTGTGAGAGTTCCTTCATGAGAGCTGATGACAGTTTGTCCATGTATGACCTTCCAATGTCAGTCATATCACGACCCTTAGTTCCTTGTTTTTTAACGAAACCAGCTCTTTCCAGCTGCTGTAGAGCAGTCCTTACTATTGCTCCACTACCCTTCTGGAATATATTCGGTTTCACGCCGCGTCTTTTCCTGCCTCCATATACGATACGCAATTTTTCAGTTCCAATTGGTCCGTTCAAGTATACCTTGCGGAGAATACTTGCGCATCTGACATACCAGAAATCTGAATCCTCAGGAGCTCGTTCTTTATGGGCACCAGTTTTAGCAAATGGCATCCAATCTGGAACTGCGATCTCCTCTCTGGACTTCAGGTCCTGAGCAAGTCGTCGTATGAGGATATTTGCAGGAATATCGTAGACTGTAGGCATAGGTCTGTCACCAATCTCATTGAGAACAAGTCATCTCACTCATGTTCAGTAGATGACCTACCTCAAAAGGCTGGAGTCACCGTCAAGAGTCCGCATAAAAGATTATCGTTGTGTTGGACTTTTTGTCACTCTGAACTCTTCATCGTTCTACTCTTATAGATGACCGCTGTGTTGCCACGGAATCCAGCTAATTTAGCTCCTGTTTTTTCACACAATGATTCTACGAGGTCTATCTTGCTTGTTTCTCCAATAGCAGTTCGAAGGACTCGAATCTTCATATACTGATGTTTCTTTAGTAATCTCAATGCTTCCTTGACGACGCTCTCTGAAACTCCCCCCTTACCTATTTGCATCATAGCCGGATCTTGCCATGCAATCTTTATCCTCTCTGGGTCTTTATTATCTCGCATATGAATTCACAAGTCTCGCTGCTGGAACACGTATTAAACTATGCTTTCCTATCACATCCTGTGATGTAGTATCTTACAAAATCGCCACAATTGGTGCAAGTCATTACAACATGTCGTGATCGATTACTTCTAACACGTATTCTACTTGTTCGCCCAGGAATTAGTATTGCTCCGCAAGACTTGCATACTCTCCTGCTTATAGAGCGAGGTAACTTTGTCCTAGTCTTTTGAGCAATCTTACGAGCACTCCTCATCTGCTCTCTTGCAATCTCAAGTTGGCCTGCTCTTGTTGACTTTTGTGCCTGTTCCCATAGAATACTGATTCGTTCCTTTGAGAGTTGCCTCTCCTTCGATCTGGGATATTTTCGTGGCAAGACTAGACCTCAATCACTCTATACAGTGATTCAAACTGCTTAAATCGTTCGTGTTTAACAACTCTATTGGAGACCTCTCATGCTACACATCATTCTCCTAGACTCCGCACTTGAATTAGTACCTAGGGAAATCACGACTCTAAAACAAATTCAGAAACACGCAGCACGCCGTGGGAAAAAGTCCTCAGAGCTGCTGCTCGATCAGACCCATCATGGCCAATCCATGATACGACTCTCTCAGAATGAACGACGAGGTCGCCCGGATATCACATACATCAGTCTGTTATCAATTCTTGAAACACCTCTCTGCAAGGAAGGTCTTCTCAGTGTACATCTTCATCTTCAAGATGGACAAATTGTTGAGATCCAGCCAGATGTTAGACTACCTCGTAACTATGACCGATTTGTGGGGCTAATGGAACAACTTCTTCTTCAAGGTCGTGTTCCTCCACAGGGTGATCCACTTTTACAAATCGTCAATATCTCTCTTGAAGATTTGATAAAGAAATTAAAAGCAGGGAATGACACTGCATTAACACTCTTGGCAAGTGAAGGCGCAGAAAAGACTTCAGTCAACGAGCTTAGCAGTCTGTTGCCTCAAGATTCCTCTGTTCCTGTGATTGTAGGGATTGGGTCGTTCCCTCATGGTGTTCTATCAGAAGCGATTACTTCTTTGTTCAACAGGCGTTTGGAACTTGACAAAGAGATGATGATGACTTGGCATATTTGTGCAGAATTTGTTTGGCTCTATTCCCTAAGAATTGATATTGTTAAGACCAGATACTCTGTTATCTGAGAGCGCATGTTATATCTCGTCTAGCTTTTCCCGTTTAGCTATAATTGAAAGAATTATTGCGAATACAATCATTAGCAATCCCATAACCAGAGTAGGGATGTTTGAAAATGGATTATTCACTGGTGAAGGCAGATTAATACCTGCAACCACAATTGCCAGTGTTCCCAATAGAAGAAGCACAGGTATTGTATAACGAAAGCGGCTCATCAAATACTCCAGACCTTGGCATTCTGCAACTACCCAGAGGCACTATGTTTCTAACTTTTTCGCAACTTGAACAATACGCTTAAATCAAAACCACGAGTGGTGTGCTCTCGAAGCGGCCATAGTCTAGGGGTTATGATATGAGCCTTCCAAGCTCGTGACCCGGGTTCGAATCCCGGTGGCCGCACCACTCCTCATTCTTCTACTCAGTTATATAGCGCAATCCTTTTGTTAGCACTAGTCACAGACGACAGAAGGCGAAGACTTCCATGGAATCACTGATACATAATGGCATACTTGTCATCGAACCACCTGAACCACATAACCTCTCTATTAGGGCAAGAAACAGAGAGATTCTCCTTACACAATTCCAAGAAGAGATGGCGGTGGCTTGGGTCAAGAAACTAGGAACGCCTTACGTTGAAGACCAAGTCTTTGCAAAGAACTTCATGACTGATTTCAGCAAGGCTCTCGGAATAACTCCTGTTCTTGAAGTTGATGAGGTCGACTTTAGTGAAGTGATTCGTGTAGTAGAGGAAGAACGTGTAGCGAAGGAAAACATGACACCTGAGGAAAAGAAGGCCGTCCGTGAGGAGCGTAAAATACTACGAGAACAGCTGAAGGAAAAATATGGCTACGCTCTTGTTGATGATGAAAGAATGGAACTCGGGAACTATCAGACTGAACCATCTGGTATCTTCATGGGGCGTGGAGAACATCCCCTGAGAGGTCGGTGGAAACAAGGTGCCACAAAGAAGGACATCACTTTGAATATTAGTCCGGAGGGCAAAGCTGGTTTGGAGGGTGAATGGGGCGAGCTTGTATGGGCACCTGATACCATGTGGATTGCCAAATGGACCGATGAACTAACTGGTAAGGTGAAGTACATCTGGCTTCATGACAGCACTCCAATCAAACAAGAACGTGAGGCGGCAAAGTTTGATCGAGCATTGCGGGTCGAACGACACATTGACGAGATTCGTGCCCATATCATGGAAGGACTCAGCTCGGACAATTCAAAGAGAAGAATGGTCGCAGCAGCATGTTACCTTATTGATCGACTCAGTCTCAGGGTTGGAGATGAGAAAGATCCCGATGAAGCAGATACAGTGGGAGCGACCACACTCAGAGCTGAGCACTTGACATTTCGAGAAAATACTGTGATCTTTGATTTCCTTGGAAAAGACAGTGTTCGATGGCAAAAAGAAGTTGAGATGGTGCCAACTGTCTATGATGAATTAAAAGAGCTTCATGATAATGCGCTTGAGCGAGTTGAATCATTCAATAAAAGAACGGGCAAGAAGACTCGAGGGGATCCTAAGAAGATAGCTCAGTTATTCCCAACTGTCGGAAGTACTCATGTGAACAGGTTTCTTAGCGAAGTCTATCCTGACTTGACAGCGAAAGTGTTCCGAACATATCATGCAACGATGACTATGAGAGAAGAGCTCAAAATCAGTAAAGCAAAGAAAGTGGATCCGGAATTCATAAAGAAAGAAGCCTTCAAGCGTGCAAATCTTGAGGTGGCGCGTGTGATGAACCATACAAAGCAGGCACCCAAAGGATGGAATCGTAGCTCTGAAAGATACAAGCAACGCATCAAGAATGCTGAAATAAGAATTCAGAAAGCGGTCGCACAACTGAAAGAGAAGCAGCAACAGCTCCGAAAAGCCAAGAAAAAAGAGGATGAGCTAAGAAGAGCGAAACAAACTCGGATCTCAAAACAGAAGGAATTTGTTGAAAAGAACATGGCTTCGGTGAGATCTTGGCGTGAGAAACGTGACAAGGCAAAGATAGCATGGGATAATGCCAGAGCGCAGAAGAGTCGAACACGAACCAGCAAGCGCAAGGGAAAATCCACCAAAAAAGAGCGATTGGAAGAAGCACAGGAACGAATAGATCGTACTCGCGACCGTCTGGACAAGGCTGAAGCTGGATTAGAAAGTGCTCGTGTGCGATATCAGAAAAGCAAGGAATCTATAGAAAAACAACAGAACAATCTCAACCTGTGGAAGGAAAATTCTGTAAAACGATTGACCAAAGCGGAGAGAGCTGTTGAAACTTACAAGGAACGTGTTGAGAAGGCAGAACTTGCCAAAAAGAAGATTGAGGTCGATTTTGCACTTGCTAGGGACTCTCGCACGTGGAATCTTGGAACATCACTCAAATCATATATTCATCCAAAAGTTGTATACAAATGGTGTAACAAGGTAGACTATGATTGGAAAAAGGTCTATACAAAGACACTTCAAAGGAAATTCGAGGGCTGGATTGACAAGTAGCTACCTCAAAATTCTCTCTTTGATTCTTTTCTTAATCTCATCACTTGTTTCTCTGAACTTGAAGAGAATCTCGTCATATGTTCCTTGGAACGCTGCAGGGTCCTCAAGAGACCAATGTTCCATCTGCTTGGCACTTGGAAAATATGGGCATGACTCTCTTGCGTTGTCGCAGACAGTAACAACAAGATCAAACTTTTGATTCACGAAGTCATCAATGAGTTTAGTATGAAGGCTGTCGGTTGAGATACCTATCTCTTCGAGAACTTCTAGAACAAATTTGTTGACCTCTGACTTAGGTTTCGTGCCTGCGCTATGAACTTCGTATTCCGCTCCACCGAGGTGTCTGAGCAGAGCTTCTGCCATCTGACTTCTGGCTGAATTACCTGTACAGACGAAGAGAACTCGGCGCATGTTCAAATGATTGGTATATTGCTTTTCAATGGTACGCAAAAGAAACAAAGTTACTCTTCTATTTCGGAGCTTTGAATTTAGCAGAGACTGATTCTACGGACTCGCCAAGAATAGTTGGGTTGATTGTACCAAGCTCATAATTGAAGGCGTTCATGATGTGACGAATCGCTTCAGGATCAAAACCCATCAATCGTGCCATTGTTGCGTCAACACTAACCGGCGCATGACCTACTATGAATACATCAAGTTTCCTTGTCTTGGGGCCATTCCACCCCTCTATACCCACTCTCGCATCAATAATGTTGAGACTCGGTCTAATGATTCTAGCAAGATCTGGAATCACTTTATCAATTTTAGAATGATAGAATGATTGATTCTTTCTTGGAAGGACTCCGAAGAGATTCTTCAAAGCTCCTGTAATAAACGTTAGATAGTGTGTTTTGGGAATAGCAACCGAAATGAAATAACCCGCATCCAAAAGGATCTCTGGTATCTCTGGGTTCTCGAAGTAATCTCCAGTGAATTCCACTTCTTTCAAAGGTGCCCTACTCAAGTCGTATGTGCTGACATCAAACCCAGAGTCTCGCATGTTGCTACAAAGTTGAGTGTATCCGAACTTCTTGAAAGCCGCTTCCGCGTTCTTACTCTCGCTATCTGATTCGATGATTTTGATTGATAGCGTTTCATCAGTCTTCAATAGTAATTTGACCAGAGATTCAACTGTATCAACTCGAGAGACTGAGAATCCTGTGTTGTCAGATATTGTACAAATATTTGGCTTGATTAGGACTGGAGATTCTAAGGTTTCAAAGCCATTGATGTAAGCAAGCCCCTCTTCAAGAGCCCTACTAATGCTGTCTTTGTATTTTATTAGAGCGACTGAACTCACAAAGGACAACCTCTTCACCTGATTCGGTAATCAACCTAAAAACTGTTCATGCAATTATCTTGATTCCGATTCTCTGTCCAAGGGCAAACGCTTCTTCTAGCTTTTCTTTGTTTGAAGACACATGGAAATCTTCTGGACCAGTTTCGTTCTTAGAGCAGTACAATAAAGGAGTAAACTTGAATCTGAAGTAGTCTTGTACTCGTTCAAAGAAACCAATTGTCGACTGGTAGTGATGACGATAAGTGAGAATTGCTACAAACTCCTTATCGAGCCAGTATTTCCTTACATCCATAGCTAAAGCCTCCATTCTGTCCAGAGCTGTCTTCATTTGTGCAGTCATATATCCCCAATACATCGGAGTCGCCCAGACAACAATATCAGCATCTGCGAATGCTGAGTAAATCTGGTTCATATCATCATCAATTGCGCATTTGTGCCCTTCTGATGTTGCGCATGTTTCACACCCCTGGCAAGGTCTGATATTCATATCATTCAGTATGAAATCTAGAATCTCAACATCATCTGTTTCTCTGACCCCATTTACGAAATATTCAGCTAGAGTGTCTGAGTTACCTCCTCTTCTTGGACTACCATGAAGCACTATAACTCTCATGAAAGAATCTCCTCCGGTCTTCATGAGAACAATCACAAAATAAGGTGTTCATTGAAGCAGGAATTGAATTCAAATGACCTATACAGAATGCCTTTTCAAGCAGTGGTATTCCAGCTCGTTGGTGCCTCTTGATAGACGAGTGGAAATACAAAGGTCCCATCTTTGATGCGCACACGCACATTGGTGAACCAGATGCCATTGACATGATGCTCAAAATTGAAGATGAGTTAGATACGACTGCACAGATTGGGATTGTCCACTCAAAGGAAGGATTCGAGTACGCCAGAGTAAAATATCCGGAGAGGTTTGTCTTTGCCAAGTACCTATCACTCAGTGATATTGCACATTACAACGTCAACCCTATCATAGATGATATCTCAAGAACAAAAGATGAAGGGTATTCACTGGCAAAGACATGGTTTGGTCCTCGTTGGCGAGATTATATCGAGGAAGTTGCTAGTGATTTCAGAATTGATAGTCCAAAGCTCGAGCCTATTTTTCAGGCACTTGAAGATAACCGACTTCCATTACTAGTCCATGTTGCAGATCCAGATACTTACTTTCAACTACACTATCAAGATGTATCCAAATATGGTACAAAGGAAGAAAACCTCAGTCAACTTGAAGCGGTGCTAGAACGACATCCTCGATTGCTCTTTCAAATCCCTCACTTTGGTGCTCAACCAGAGATACATCGACTCGTGAATCTAGCAAAATGGTTGGATAGATTTCCAAACATCATCATCGACACAGCATCGTCGCGCTGGATGGCTCGTGAACTTAGTAAAGATGTAACAAAAGCTCGAGCGTTTCTGTTAAAATATTCTGACAGGATTCTATTTGGAACAGACCTATCAACGAACCGAGGAACAATGGAATACTTTGAGTCAAGATATCGAGCTCAGCGATTATTATGGGAAACTCGAGTACGAAATGAACCTCTCCCATTCGAAGATGCGGACACCAAAGACTCAGGCGGGACATTCATCAATGGTCTCGATTTACCATTGACTGTTCTTCGGAAACTCTATTGGGAGAATGCAGCCAGGATCTATAGCCGTCCTGAACTGTAGAAGGACCTATATCTTCGTAGTTCCATTAGTTGGGCTGTGTGGTGTGGGTTGTGGCAATGGAACAAAATGTACACTTTCAACTTGTGTACAACAGATTTGAACAGGATGGCTTTAATCAACATAAGAACACGATTGCTGGGATTCCTGTAAACATAGCACATAAGCAACGAGGGTCTCGATTTATTTCAAAGATGGACTTTTTCGGAATATTCGGTATTAAGGAATCTGTTTCTAAGGAGGACATTGAGAGATTCTCCATTGAGTCTTTTGACTATGCAAAGAAAATCTACAAAGGGACTAGAGGTCTAAGTGGGGGTTTTGCGGCTCTGCCTGCATTGTTCTCTGCAAAAGTTGATCCAGCAGCGCGGGAGTTGGTTAAGACATATCAAAAGAAACACTTCGCATCCTTTGAGGTGCCTACTATTGTGGACTTGACAGCACACGAAACTCTATGGTGCAGGGATACACCAATACTTGGAGGACTTGTCTATGGAACCCTTCAAAACTTCATCTGGTGGTTCTATCGAGTTGAATCCTAGATACGAATGATGTCGTTTCACTAGCAAATCAGGCGAATCTCCGAACATCATCATCGACGCAGGTTTCTCAAGAGAGAACTCACATTTACAGTAATTCGAGTGCAGATTGAATGTGTTCTTGCAGCTCTTGTTCGAAAGAAATGTGACAATATTGCATAATTCAAGTTCTATTTATCTTCTATACCGAGGTCAACTCAAGAGGTAGAAATGAAATTAGTCGGAGGACCATTTAGTTTTGATAAGGACTTAGACCTAGTCCGGAAGGTTCTGCTGGATATCTATAAACAAACTGGCGGTCTCCATTATCTCATTCCAACAAAGATTGAGAATCAGAAGTTTGGTCCTTGTGGTCCGAACTATTCCCCCAAAGATGATGAAGCAATCAAAATTTGGAGAACATCAGGTAACGATGAATCTCATATTATCGCAATCTCTCATCGTGGCTCATCAGCTAACTACCATATCGAAGTACATCCGGACTACAAACACATGGAAAAAGACCTGTTTCAAGAGATTGAAACGCTTGAGAAAAACATCAGCTGTGAAGGACAATCTCGAATGTATATGTACACGGTAGGACCTGATTCTATGAGGGTCGATGTCCTAACCGAAATGTGCTATGACGACCACGGTCTTCACGAATACAATTATTGGTTCCCTCAAGACAGCTCGATACCTGAAAATCCGTTGCCAGACGGGTATATAATAAGAAGTCTAAGAAACGAACAAGAGTATACTCAGTTCATCGAAGTAATTGGTTCGGTGTATGATCACTGTCGTCAACATATGACGGTTGAAAAAATGCAATTCATGACGACAGCAGAGTTCTATCATCAAGACCTAAACCTAATCGTGGCCGATGAAACTGGTATGTTTGTAGGATTCTGTATGTACCGATTAGATCCCCTAACAGGAATTGTAGAAATGGAAGCACTTGGTGTTCATCCAGATTTCAGAGACCTAGGACTAGAAAAAGCTCTACTCTCTGAGGGCTTAAGACGTGTGATGAAACATCGACCGAACCTGATTTGTGCGGTCGAGATTGATGTATCAGACCCTCTGAATCAGATGCTTGAGTCTGCAGGTTTTGTTCAAAGCGTGACAATGAACCTATGGGGGAAAATGATTTAGTATGCGGAGCCTGATTGAGAAAAAGTAGGAGTGGTGCACTCGCCGGGATTCGAACCCGGGTGTTATATGGTCTGAACTCAACTAAAGTTCAAAACCAGATATCTAGAAATCTATTATCAATTTGAT
>JAEORO010000018.1 GCA_016840855.1 Candidatus Thorarchaeota archaeon
GCGAGTCCAAGCCAACGAAGAACTCTTGGATAGATTTTTTCTGGATCTCCAAGACATCGTGAGAGCTCAGTGACACCACGAAGACTTACTTCTTGCATCAATTCAACAAACTCATTTCTACACTCAGTGAGAACAGTTTCTTCATAGACATGTTTAGGAAGTACAAGCGATAGTGCTGAAAGCGCAGCAATGCGAGATGTGTATCCCATCTGCCTTGGATCCAATTTATCAGCTGTATCAGTTGAGGTATGATAGAATCTATCTGGGTACTGATTTAGCATTACTGCTGGAATCCCAATTGTACTATCCGTCAAAATGAAATGATCACTACCTGCAGAATAGCGGCTATACTGATATGGTAAGGGTGCCATCGTTCCTCCTTCTCGTCTTTCATCCTTCTGTATAACCTCATTCTTTAACCAAAATCGAACCACATTATTCAGTGTGCTTGGTAAAGAAAAGGGTGTCCTATCTAGATGAAGAATCGATCCAGACTTTGAGGGATCAGCTCCCACCATGTCCAAATTTATCATTCCTATACATCTTTTGAGAATATCCTGCTCATTATGTATGAACTGGATGGTACCTGACCATTCAGGAATCCATAGAAATCTAATCGAAAATACAGGCTTTGGAATCTTTTCCTCTTCAACTAGTTGTGTGAGAGCTCTCAAAACCTCTAGGAGTGCACCACTCCCTGACGCATTATCGTTTGCACCCGGATGTGGATGGCAGACATGTGCAACAAGCCAGAGTTCTTTTGATTTATCTTCTCCCTGTATGAGTGCGGAGAGGACTTGGAGTTTTCCTGTAGTTAGATTCGCATTAACTTTAGCTTTGACTCGAACAGGTTTCCCATCGCTTAGCCATTGTCTTATTTTCACTCCATCAGCTTGCTTCAGAGAAAAGCCGAATTTTGTCCCTTCCTTCTCCTCTGATGATGGCCAGATGGCTTCGTATCGCCTCAAATCAGCGATCTCATCAACACCCTCTGGAGGCACAAATGTCAAAATACCAGCAGCACCATGCTCAATGCAAGCTGTTCGATGTATTTGTCTAGCCAAAGTTTCGGTAAAGACTAGCTTTCCTTTCACATCTTTTCCTTCATAATCTTGCGAGCTAAGACCCTTTCCAACATCGACCACACCAGCATCTATGCTTGCAGAAGTGGAATGAGCAATCAATGACATTGGCTCCGATTGAAAGTTTGCTAGAGTTCTCTTCTCAGGTTCTATGAGTTCGAGCTTTCCTTCAATGGCTTCCCAACTATAGGGATTCTGCCATGTTCCAACTACTGTCTTCCCATCAGCTGGATACTCGAACACTTTGACCTTTGCATCTGATAATGATTCAATGGTTTTCTTTAGATACTCAATGGCTTCAGAGAAACCAGGACTAGCCTGGATTCTATGGAAGTTCGATATTGCCGTAGCATAATCCTTTGCACTGATGCCAGAAATGTTGTCTATTACAGCTTTGACGATGTCATCTGGTAGCATAATATCCTCTCACAGTGGAAAAATCGGGTGATTTTCTTACATAAGTAGTCTGCGCCTTATGCTAAATTGTATCTTTAATTGTCAAAAAGGAAATTACCGGAGGCTTGTTTTCGCCTCCAGTCGAGTTTTGGGGGATGTATCGTTACAAACTGCTACGGGGCAGTAGAAGATATAGGAATTGGAGGTGCTGGTGGACGTGCATTTGCCTCAGCATCAATTTGCAGTAAAGCAGGTACAGAGTCTCCAATCAGCTTAAGTTTATCACGAAGTTCCATTGTGTTGGCTTCTTCCTCAGTTTGTTCATTATAGAACCAGTTCAACATTGACTGAGCTGATCTATCACCCAACCTATCAGCAATGTCACCAATCTTGTAAATTCTCTCAGTAACAATTGTTTCATGATGATATGCATCTGCAAAGATCTCGTGAGGTGATTTCCACTCTGTTTTTGGAGCTTCGATTTGTTTCAATACAACTCTGGCTCCTCGCTCAGTGAGATGTCTGTAGAATCTCATGGCATGGTTAAACTCTTCTTGGTATTGTATCTCCATCCAATGAGCCATGCCTTTGAGGTTTTGACTCTCAAACCAGCTTCCCATTGAGAGGTAGATGAATGCGCTGTATAACTCGAAATTCAGTTGGTCGTTTATCGCATCGACTAATTCTTGTTTGATCTCCATGTTCTTTACACCTATCGATCAGTTGAATTTTTCAACTCTTAGTTAATAATTGGTTCACGATAGCTAACTTACTATCTTTAAACTTGCGGTAGGACAACGACCAAGATCTTTGGCTATCTGAATCTATCTAACGAATCCTTATTTTTGGCAAGTGGGATTGTGACTTCTAATAACAACCGGAGGTCGTATCAAGATGGCGCTACAAAATCTCACGCTGCTTACAATTGTGTTTGAGTTTGTCCCACCATTAATTGTATCTCTGGTGTATCTCCTGTTCTTTAGTAAGAGAAAGAGCAAATTCATTGAAGCATTCATTATTCTGATGTACCTAAAGACAGTGACTTTATTCCTCGTCTATATTGCATTTGCGTCACCAGATGTTCCTGCTGGTTTTGATCCAGTTGTAGATACACGTCTTCTTTCTTGGTTGTTACTTACAGACATGATTTTCCAATTCTTTTCTACACTTCAAGAATACTTCATTTGGGTAATGGTTTCATTCTTTGCTGTTATCTTTGGTATGATTGTACTTGCCGCAAAGCTTGCACTTCAAGAACCAATGAAGAAGCGGTTTAAGAATATCATAACACGAATAACACGACGTGAACTTGAGATTGATGAATATGAAGGATTCAAGGATCGTGTGGCAAATATCACATTCGAAGGTGTAGAGCCTCAACCACTGAATCCCGAAGTTCAAAAAAGGGCCTGGCAGGAAGCATGGAAAGACTATCTCATTATAGGGTTGGCAACGGTAGTACCATCTATCTCCATCTACATTGGTAGTTTACCCGATTTCATTTACGGGACTCCTAGGGACTTCTACGTTGTCAACATTCTCATCTTTTTAACTTGGATCTACAGGTTTGGCTATCCTGCATCTAATCGCATCGCGAAAAGCGCTGGTCTTCGCCTTGGCACCCGTGACATTGGTGGAGAAATGATGCGTGGTGTACTTGGTTGGTTCTTCAGACTGAATATCATAATTACTATAGGACTTATTGGTCTCCAAGCTTACCAAGCATTCACTCTTGGGTTTGCGAATATAGGCGACATTCTAGTTACTTACTACACTTTTGGTTTAATATCTGCAGTGCCACCAATCATTTTTGCAATGCTAATACTTCCGTTAGTCGAAGACTTTGCTGTTATACTCTATAAGAAGACATTCGATGCAATATATCAAACCAAATCACGAATTTCAGGATATAATGTCGGAAACTCCATCAGGAATCTAATTTCCAGCGTTGGAACAGGCTTGGTTGTTGTAGGAGTTTATGCTGCAGCAATCTTTGCAACTACATTGAATTATGCCGTTAAGCATGGGGTCTTTCTCATCTTTCCACGCAATATTGATAATGAATACGTAGAAGGAATCTTGAACAATCCTGCTAGCAATGGTCAGATGATTGGGGAAGTTATATGGTTACTTTTGATTTTAGCTATACCTTTCCTAATGGTGATTGTCTTGGGTATTTTCGCTCACTTTGTACGAGAACGAACCAAAGGAGGAGCTGAATCATTTGCTTTATTCTCTGGAGCAACTCTTTCAATTGTTACTTATTATCTATTTCCTGGTTTGGATTACATAATCGAGTCCAGACTCACTCCAGCTGAGTATTCTGGAGAACTCTTCTACAGGCTACGGCCAGTCCTGGCTTTACCCGGCCCAGAAAAATGGTTAGATCGTTTCGCGTATCAATTTATTGTCAACCTGCCACTCTTTGTATTCGGCACTCTCTTCATCATCTACTTCTTTAAGTACCGAGAGAGTTGGAGAGAATCAATCGGTGAAACAGCAGGGTCACTTCTGAATATCCGAAAACAAGACATAGTTCAAACAACTGTGATGTTCTTTGGAGGACTTGCAGTTTCAATCCTCGGTGTATGGGCAATTTCGTTTATTTTTGCTAATCCGGGGTTAGTTAATGATTTACTTCAAGGCCTACTCATTAAAATAGGCAAACCTGATGGGTTAGAAGGCGTCTTACCTCCACCAGTAGATTTTCTAACCCCTAGATGGATTGACCCAACCGCTGATCCATTTGGATGGTTCGCTATATTTGCGGAACACAACATGGTTCGAACATTGCTGATGCTTGTTATTGGTCCAATATTCTGGTCAGCTGTCTTATGGTATGTGGAAGTACAAAAGACTGAGTCTGAACAGCGGATTGGCACATTGAGCATAGTAACCTTGGTTGCAGGCGGGATACTTACATATGCTTGGGCAATATATGATGCATCCACGCTTTATGATCCAAGTGACCCAATTTGGGGCTTTGCTGCTCAATTAGGACTTAGAGCGATAGTCATCTTTGGAGTCATGTTTCTACTCTTTGGACTGATTGCTCTTGTGAAATACCGTGGGGGTCGAGGATCTGGTGCATGGTGGTTCCCGCTCTTTATCTCAATATTTGCTATTGAGTACTTTGTCTATGATGATCAATTCACATTAATTGCGTTGACTGCACTTCCGTTCATCATTACAGTCGGATACAGAATGATTGGTAAAAGCAAGGGTGAAGATTTCAGAACTACCTTCATTAAATTCAGCTTAATGTCTGTAGCAATCGCTGAGGTTCTCTCAACTGCATTAACTTTAGGGGGAATCGCAATCATTGAATTCTCGTGGGGTCTTGATGTGTGGAGTTACCTTGCTAGTATCATTCCTCATGCTATTGTCGAAATACCTACTTTCTTGATTGCAGCTGGTGCATCTCTCAGGATTGCTAGAGACCTTTGGCCCACCATCGAGTCAAAAGATTGGGCATCAGTACCTTCTAAGACTCGTGCACTTCTTGGAGATCAAAGAACTTGGAGGACCTATTTGCTAATTGCATTCTTCCTTGTGATTGCTGCTCTAATTGAAGCCTTTGTAACTCCCATTATCTTCTGGATGGTATATTCTCCTTAGCAAAAGCACGGGCATCAGCATCATGGTTCCCTTATTCTCTTCTTAAATCGGACTCTATTCAGCTCGAACCAGTATGGATCTATTCTTTCGAAAATGTTAGTAAAACCGTAAAGCGGCATAGCTCCAGTTTTTTCCATTGTTTCATCAAGAATCGGCTTACTCTAGTTGAGCTCTTAATTTTTCGTGAAAGAATTTGATGCCTGCTAAATGAGCTTCGTAGGTGCTGTTGAATAAATCATATGATATTCCCATGACAGGAATTGCATTCCGAATCATTACACAATCCTTTTTGTCAATCCCGAAGTTTACTTCTACTAGAGTTGCATTTGATTTCAGCAGCTTTTCGTATACAGCTTTCCTATTTTTCGTAGGGATATCAGATAGATCCATTAGGCGAGTAGTGAGTGTTATCCAATTTGTTCCTGGAAAGACCTCAATGACATCTGCCTCTGTAGGTCCATAGGGGTATAGACTGAAAGTCTTCCTACCATGCTCTTCAAAATTAATCTCCAGACGTTTAAGATACTCTTTAGCAATGAACCAAGTCGTGCTCATCTATAATCTTTCCTGCCTGAGGACTCTCCTCTCTTCTCTATTGTTTCCGCAGTTTGCCTGAACAATTATGCACAATTACTAGTAAAAGTCTTCGCTTTTTTTACAGGGTTTTAATAGAATGCATTACACGAGATTTATCAAATAGACTTAGCTGCAGGAAGGAGAAAAGCTAAGTTCCTACTGGTATTTGTACGAAATTGGCTTCATCTAAACATGGTTTACAATGATTACTACATTCCCCTTTTTATGTCCTTGATCTACATAGGCATGAGCTTCAATTATTTTTTCCAAAGGATACCGTCTATCAATGACTGGCTTGAGCTTTCCATCCTCAATAAGATCTCTTAGGAATTCTAGACTCCCAGCATTTTCTTTTGTTGAGGCTCTGGTAGAAAGGAAAACTCCATTTTCTTTTAGGATTCCTCTGCATTTTGACGAAGAAATCTTTCTTACTGTATCAAAGACGACGTCATAGGTTTCATCGCTCTGGGTGAAATCTTCCTTTGTGTAATCAATGACCCTATCTGCTCCGAGCTCCTCCACCCATTCCATATTCGAGGAGCTGCATACACCAGTGACATCAGCTCCCCAGTACTTTGCAAGCTGCAGAGCATAAGTACCAACACTACCTGAAGCCCCATAGACAAGGACTTTTTGTTTCGGTTGAATGTTACCTCTTCGAAGAATGTCAAAAGCAGTATGTCCACCTATAGGAATAGCTGCTGCTTCTTCAAATGTCATGTTCTTTGGCTTAATTGCAACCATTGCATCTTCTGACAAACAAATGTACTCTGCATTCGCTCCTCCTTTTGTGCCTGTTGAGCCGAAGACCTGGTCGCCTGGATTGAATAACTTCACTTCTTCACCGACTGTTTCAATCTCGCCAGCAAACTCATGACCTAGTATCTTACCCTTTCCGAGTCCACCCATGAAGAGACCAAACACCAATCTGACAGGGAATTTCATTCTTCGAAGAAATGCATCCCCAAATGTTACAGTTGTTGCATAAATCTTCACTAAGAATTCGTTTTCTTTTGGTGTTGGTTTTTCAACATCCATGATCTGCAGTCCTTCTGGGGATCCAAATTTTGTGACTACTGCCGCCTTCATGAGCCATTTCCTGATAGACTAATCATCACATTCAGAACGCCCCCTCGTTAATAATTGTTATTTAAGAAAGACAATTATCATGGAGTCAATATCGTATCATCGATGAAATAGCTGCTGTAGGTGCATAACTGTGTCACTAATAATGAAATTAGCTTTCATATTCTCACCTTTCATCAGATTGGGTAACTCAATGAAAAGAGCTATTTCTCCATCAATCAAACATTATTTCGCACCGAAACCATCTGACCACACTTATGCGGTCAGCCATTGGAAAAATGAAGCAATTGTCCAAACAAAGTACGGTCAAGTTTCTGGTTATTCCGACAAAGGCTCATGGTGTTGGAAGGGAATTCCCTACGCTACTCCTCCAGTAGGAAAATTACGGTGGAAAGCACCAATCGATCCTGTTCCATGGCGAGGGACTCGTAGGACAAGGAAATTTGGCAACGCTGCGGCGCAAGTCATGCTTATTCTAGGACCTTTAGGTTCAGAAGACTGTCTCTATCTCAATATATGGCGTCCTAGAACCACAGAAACCGAGTTACCTGTCTACCTGTATATTCACGGAGGAGGGAATTCTATTGGATCCGCTGCAACGTCCTCCTACTTTGGAAATGCTGTGGCTGAGAAATCAAACATGCTGTACGTTTCAGTCAACTACCGACTTGGTGCGATGGGTTGGTTCTTTCACCCAGCAGTGACTGGCACTGGTTCACCAGAGGACCAGAGTGGGAATTATGGAACCTTAGATCTTGTAAAGTCTTTAGAGTGGATTAAAGACAACATCACAGCTTTTGGGGGGGATCCAAATAATGTCACAATCGCAGGTGAGTCTGGCGGGGCTTTCAATGTACTATCACTCCTTGTATCTCCATCTGCACAGGGGTTGTTCCACCGAGCTGTTGTCGAGAGTGGAATAGCGTCGGTTTGGACTACTGAAGACGCAATAACCCAGAGTGAGGGACTTTTAGTTGCTCTTCTAATCAAGGATGGAAAAGTTGCGAATGAAGGAGAAGCTCACAAATACATTAGCGCGATGCAGAATGATGAGATCAATGAATATCTTCTTTCGAAATCAGCCTTCACGATTACCAAAGGCATACCCACAATGGATTTCGGAATGGCACAATGGCGTACTATCTTTGCTGATGGTGCAGTTATACCAAAAGATGGGTATGACGTTTTCTCATCCGGAGAGTGGGCAAACAAGGTACCAGTGATTATTGGTTGCACAAAAGATGAAATGAAGCTCTTTGGTCATTTCAGGAAAGACGTTTCACTTTCCACAAGGGAATATAACTTGATCTGGGGCTATCATTCCTTACTATGGCGTGCGAACGGCGTCGATAATCCCGCTAGTAAAATGACCGCCAAAACCGATACACCTGTTTACGTCTATAGATTTGACTGGGGAAGTCCAGATGAAAATGGGATAAGTGTCTTACCAGGGGACAAAGGACAGGAGCTAGGTGCTCACCATGGCGCTGATATTCCATTCTTTTTAGGGATGGGCGAATCAGACTTTGCCATTTTAATTGGAAAGACTCACACTAAGGATAACCAGCTCGGTCGTGAAAAATTAACTGGCTTGTGTATGAACTATCTCGCCAATTTTGCAAGGACTGGAAATCCCAATGATGATGGTTCACCCCAATGGCCTCAGTGGACCAACACTGAAGGTAAAGAAAAGGGTCTTGTCCTTGATGCGGATTTCATTGATTTGAAAATATCATATTTGAATGAGAGAATTACTGTTCAGAATATTACTGACAGAATTAATTCCGAACTTGATGAACCTTTACGAGGAAAGGTGTTAGCTATGCTCGATAATTTCATCGGATTTAAGGATAGATAGTTCGGAGTGATTCCCATTATGGAAAGATCGAGGTTCACCGTCTTCGGTTCGATCTCTCATAATCACTGCAAGCTCTTTTTCAAGGGTTACACTACAATCAGGTGCCTTCTGAAATTTCCATTACGCTGGCTGATAAAAAAGTCTTGCTTAAGATAATAGCATAAATGACCATTCTAATTATCAGGACCTGTTTCAAATGTGTAGAGCGCCTGGAACCCACGTGCAGGTGTTCTGGAAATGGATTAGATATTTATATGACC
>JAEORO010000128.1 GCA_016840855.1 Candidatus Thorarchaeota archaeon
ATGCCTGCACTTTACGCCTACGGGGGTGTCACCCTCTATGCCACATCGTTCCAGACGACTTCGGCTTTACTTGCAGAGGCACTTGTCCAGGCCCTAACACCACATCTCCTTGTACTCATCGCACAAGGATTCAGTTTGGCCTATTCCCCTTTCGCTCGCTGTTACTAAGGGAATCACATTTGTTTTCTCTTCCTGCTCGTACTAAGATGCTTCAGTTCCGAGCGTTCCCATTCGAGATTTGACCCTCGAACAACATAGGCTATTAACCCATGCTTGGAAGTCCTATTCGGGAACCCTGGGTTCACAGACTTCATGCGTCTACCCCAGGCATTTCGCTGCTTGTCACGCCCTTCATCGGCTAGCCAACCAAGTCATCCACCACTTGCCGTTTAGCGAATCGCAAATCTACTCATGTGTTGACACAGTATTACCTGTTGTCCACTAATTGTGAACATGATTATTCCTAATCATGCCAAGGAGTTATTGTAGTAACATTTCCCTACAATTATAATGATCAGTGTACCTCCATCCTCTGCAGTCCACGCCTCAGACTCTCCATGACACACTTCACCGAGTCATCGACGTTGACGGTCCTCCACCGGGAATGATACCTCTCTCATGACCTGGTCCCGGTGAACCTTTGTTCAGCATTTCAGAATTCTGAACTCCGGACCTAACGCTAGCGCACCACTCTATCAGTGAGCGCTCCGCCAGCCTAATTTGCTGACGATTTAAAGCTTGCTATGCATCGATGGTAGTTTTTGTCACCAGCACTACCAGAAACAGCCTCACGACGTTTACGTCGCATAAGACCTTCTCTTCGACGAGAGCACATTTAATGTTCAGAGTTCACGTATAAAGTTTTTGTCAGAGGCGATTTTTGAACAGCCACTATTTCGCAGATAATACTCTGTTTTGAGCCTCGATTAGCTCTGAGATGCCTTTTGTTGCCAAGTCCAACATTTCATTCATAGCACCACGACCAAAAGTGGCACCTTCAGCAGTACCCTGAACCTCGACAAAGTCAGACCCTCTCATAACTACATTCATATCAACATCAGCCTGCGCATCTTCAAGGTAGCAGAGATCTAGGAGGACTTCACTATTGATTATTCCCACACTCACAGCTGCTACATTGCCAATAAGAGGACTTTCTGAAATCATTTCCAAATCTATCATGTATTGTAGTGCATCGCAAAGTGCAACATAGGCACCTGTAATTGATGCTGTACGTGTTCCACCATCAGCTTGAATGACATCGCAGTCAATCCTGATTGTGTTTTCGCCCATTCGGTTCATGTCCACAGCGGCTCTAAGAGAACGTCCAATCAACCGTTGAATCTCTTGGGCTCTTCCGCTGAGCTTGTGTCGATTAATCCTGTCATCTGTAGAACGTGGAAGCATACCATACTCGGCTGTCACCCAGCCCTGTCCCTTTCCATTAAGCCAGCCTGGAACTCCTTCTTCAACAGTCGCAGTACAGATTACCTTAGTTTCTCCAGTAACAATCAGGACCGATCCTTCCGGATGCTTCAAATAATTCCGCGTGAATTCAACAGGCCTAAGCTCATCATAAGCTCGGTTATCTACTCGAGACATAGCATTGCACTTTGATAATCGACTATTAATTAGTGTCGGGACTTATATCAGATAGTTTTATTGACCATTGTCACCTCAGGGGTAATACTAGTACACACTAGAGAACATGGAGAGGATAGGAAGATGTCTGACATTCGAAAACGTTTCACAGATGCGTTGAAAGACACTGTCAATGAATGGAAACATAATAAGAATGTCAAAGGAATCTTCGTCTACGGGTCCTATGTAAAAGGTACAGCTACAGCAAATTCAGACTTGGATATATGCATCATTTGGGATGCTCCAGAAGCGCCTGTTCGACTAATGTCATCACACAAAGAAGTCCTTGTGGACATGGTTTTTATGACTGTCAAGGAGGTCGAGAATGTGTTTGATGGTGTCACGAAAGATGTTACCAAGATATCTGAGGTCATAAACCGTCTGAGAAATTCCCTCGTAATGCACGATACAAATGGATTGGTTAGCAACTGGCAGAAGAAGACCGTCAGTTATGTATGGTCTGAGGAGTCGATCTCACAAGTCAAAAAGATGGCCTTGGAGTATCTGAACAGAGCAAAGAAATTTGCAGAAGAGGACGAGGGGCCTAGTGCGATTTACGAGATGCGTGAAGGAGTGTTTAATCTGGGAAGAGTCATACTAATGGTGAATAATAACTTCCTGATTCTCAAACCAGCAGAAGTGCTGACTGAAGTTAGATTGCTCGATCCTATGACTTACTCTCTGTTCTTAAGAGCCTTTAAATTAAAGGGCATGGATGAACCTAAGCTTTTGTCTGTGCTTAACGACCTACGCGAGTGGTTGGATTTAGCTGAAGCCAGAATAGGTGAAGTGAGGATTGATGAACAAGCATTACTTGCTACAGGACTCTTGTCCCAAGCACAAAGAGAATATCATGGGTCATTGGGACTAACATACAACGGTGACTATGAGTTGGCTGTTCTGGAGATGCGGCAATCAGCTTGTTCATTGGGTAGAGCACTCATTACACTAAAGGAGTTCTCCAGTTTAGTAGACGGTGTCTTCATGGATCAACTCAGTGAAACAGAACCAGTATTCTACGAGGAGATTCTGGTTGAACATGGAGCCTACGATATTCTTCCAAAGGAAATAATGAGAATCATCGGAGAGGCTGAGTTCATCGCACAACGTCTTTAGGTTAGATTGATTAAGCCAGTTTTAGTTTTTAGAACAGTGTTACTCATGCAGGACGTTGAGATACTAAAGTTACTGAGCGTCACTTTGACAAGAGATAAACAGACTGTTCTTGAGGAAGAAATCCAAAGATATGCAGCCGCTACTAATTGGGTGATAAAACAAATACTAAAGCAACGTTTCTCATCTCGATTACGTGCAATCGAAACTCTGCATGAAGAGTTCTCAAGTAAGTATGATGCCAGACGCGGTTATCTAGATGATGTATTAAAGACTGCAGGCACAGAAATCAGGCAGCATCGGAAACTAGCGAAGACTATTCGTACCCTACGGGACAAAACTCCATTTTTTAGACCAGGTCGACTCATTTTTTCTCAACCTATAATTAGATTGGATGATAAAGCGGTCACAATTATTCTCAACGATAGAAACTTACTACCGATACCTTTTGACAAAAGGAGTAGGAATCGATTTGCGGACAAGTTATCTGCAATTCTCAAGAGTTCCAAAAAAGATGGAGAAATCAACAATAATTATAGTCGTATTAGAGTCACATTGCACAAAGAGGGATTTGCAGATATTGATATTCAAGCTAAGAAATTGCATTCAATGGAGAACTATTCATAGAGGAGGGATCCATGAAACTACTGATCCTGATAGGTCAGCTGTATAGATGATAGCTCCATCTGGAGACCAAGCAATTGATGCAATTCCAGTCACTAGTTGGCCAGTCGCAACTTCAATCTTTTCTTCTAGAGACCAGACTTTAATTGTACGGTCCCAACTTGCAGAGGCAAGATATTGGCAAGAGGGGTCAACAGATAAAGCACTTGTCAAGTCTGTATGCCCCGACATCTTGGATTTCTCACTGGTTTCTGTAAGATTGATTTGGGCTATTTCACCACTTTGAAAACCCAAAAAAATATGTGACCCATCTGAGGCTGCTGCCATTGACCTTATACGGTCATTCCGTTTTACTAGTGTTTTCTCTGGATTATATGACGATAGATTCCACAATCTACAGGTTCCATCGTATGATGCTGTGACAATCTTCTGGGCATCATCAATCAATGCTATACCTGAGATATCAGAATTGTGAGCTTGAAGGTTTCTGATGCTCTTAAGACTCCTCAATGAAAATATCTTTACCATCCCATCGCGGGAGCCTGAAGCCCCTTTTCCAAGTTTCAATGAAATTGTGAGCGCTTTCACCTCAGCGGGATGTTTGAGAGTCAAAGTGTCCTCAACATTCTTCACATTCCACAATCGTGTGGTCTGGTCCCAGCTGCATGAAAGAATAGCATTTGAACTCCCAACAAAGGACACATCAGTAACAGCGCCATCATGACCCGTAATCCCTCGTTTTGTTTTTCCAGATCGAGCATCAATTAAAAGAATCTCGGAATTCATATTTCCGCATGCAATTAAGCGACCTTTTGGAGCAACAGAAATGCTTGTCAGTGGAGAGGGGGAACTGTCGGTTGGTCTATAGAGGTCTACCTTCTCCAAGCTAAATCACCATGTGCTAATATCAATCAATGTTCTGAAGAACTTTGGTTTAAAGGTGTGTAACATTCTATCTTCTCTTTAATTGAGAATATAATATTGGGATAGAAAGGGTTACGATGGCCACGATTCCGATAATAAGAAGTATGGGTGGATCAAGCGGAAAAAGTGACATATCAGTAGATTCTTGGACAAGAAAGACCTCCAAGACTTCACCAACGATTTCAAGACTATAAGCACTGCACTTATCAGGTGTGTCCTCAAGTGTATGCCAATACCAAGGAAAGGGTATTTGAATCAAATCAACTGCAGGAATACCTGCATCTAGAAAGGGCCTATGATCATCAAGTATTGAACCACCATATGAGTCAACGAATGTGTTGTTATACCCTAATTGATCAGCAAGACTCCAAATTACATTTTGAAGAGAAGCTGTCGAACTGGTTTCGCGAGGTAATTCGAGGTTAATATCCCCCACCATGTCAGTAAGTACCATAGCATGAATTGACCTTCTGCGTTCTGTACTAAGTTGAGAAACATAATATGTTGATCCTTGAATATAATCCCAATCGTTAATCCTGCCTGAATCCTCAGCATCAAAAAGCACGATTTCTACAGCCGTACGGGTTTCGTTCGGGAGTTTATCTGCTAATTCTAAAAGGACAGCGACTCCACTTGCACCATCATTAGCTCCAACACCAGAACCAGGGTCATGAATGTTAGGCGCTCGTGTATCATAATGAGCTCCAACAATGATTGGAGAATTACTCTGCGAGTTCCATGTGGCAATAATATTTACACATTCAACTTCGCGATAGGTAAAATTTTGAAATGTGATATTCCATCCAAACGATTCGAGTAATTCCACAATCATGGATCTACAGAGACTCAGATTATCTGACCCAGGTGGACGAGGGCCAAACTCACATTGATCGACCAGATATGAATATGCACTTGTTCCGTTGAATAATGGAGAGTGAGTGATTTGCTTAATATCAATGGGAATTGTCAAGCTGATTAAAAGAATAATAACCAATCCACTATACAAATACTTCATCGCTGAAACTATCGAGGATAAGACACCTATGAAGGTTTTCAGCTTAGCTAAGTGAGATGAGAATGCACAACTTGTTTAATTATAGCTGGTAACTCTCTTGGAAGTCGTTTGAAGACAGTATAGGGAATATCTGCATATCCAATCTCACCACGAGCTACCATAGTCATTATCTCAGAAGCAAGTTTGTGACCATTCGCTCTCGGGAGTATGATTTCTGCTAATGATGGACCGTTGACTCCGACTCGAGTTGCAAGCGCAAAATTAGCAGAGAATTCATTGAAACAAAGATCTTGATATTCTGAGAGAATCTCTTCATCATAGCGGTTTTTATCATGTGCCTTACGGATGACCGATGCAGCAAATTCGCCGGATTTCATTGCGTATGCGATCCCTTCACCCATAAGTGGGTCTACGAAGCCTGCAGCATCACCAATCAGAATTGAGCGTTGTGTGACATTCTTGTTACCAAGCCCATCTCCACCAAGAAAGAAAGTTCTTCTTTTCTCAAGATTCAGTCTTACTCCAGTTCGTTTCTCTACTTGCTTGTAGAATGAATCAAATCGTGGTCGGAGGGCTTTCATATGCACACCTGCTCCTGCTATTCCAATCGCAAGGTGCTCCTTCTTAGGAAAGACCCATCCATAGCTGACGCGACCTTCAACTGGGCATACTTCTAGGACTGTTGGATTTCCCCCTGTAGCTTTCGATACCCCTTTCTCCCCAACGTAGAAGTCTGCTTCCATTCCGAGACCGACTTTTGTCAAATCCTTTCTTTTTGGTCTAAGGTTTAGTGCTCTACTCACAATAGAGTTCACACCGTCGGCTCCAAGGAGATAGCTTGCTTTGAACTCAGTCCCGTTTGCTAGTTTAACGATGGCGGAATCTGATGATACTGATGCATCAACAACTGGCGAGTTATCAATGAGCTCAGCACCTGTGTCGCTAGCGCGTCTAGCTAGAAATTCATCAAAACGATCTCGAAACACTGTAATTCCAATCAACTTGTCAGATATGAATTCTGTCACCTGTCCGTCTGGCAGGAGGAACCTGAGACCAAAAATGCGTTGTTCGACTAGGTTTCTAGGAATTTTTCCGCCAATCAAACGAAGCCCTCGGTACATGACAGCACCGCCACAGGGCTTTTCTCGTGGAATGCGATATTTCTCTAATAATAATGTCTTGAGACCTTGTTTTGCACAATCATGTGCGGCAATTGACCCAGCAGGACCTGCACCAACCACGATTACATCATAAGCCAAAGATACCAGGAACCTCCAATATGATTACATGAATTCTTTTAGAGCACGATATTTTCAGACCGATAACTTGCATTAGGTTTGTGAGCTATTTAGTCTTAACCTCTATTCGCAATGAACTCGAAACTATCCACTGCGTTTTTTTCTGTTGCACCTATTTTTTCTCGGATCAGCGGTTCATATGCTGGGTTGATCTCATATCCTATAGAATTACGTCTTAACTCACGGGCGACCTTAAGAGTGGTTCCGCTACCTGCAAAGGGATCAAGCACTGTATCACCAACAAATGAGTACAATCGAATGCATCTTCGAGGAAGCTCTTCAGGAAAAGGTGCAGGATGATTCTCTTGTTTTGCTGAAGCAGTCTGGAAATCCCAAATTGAGTTTTGAACCCATTCCGTAAATTCACTATGCGTTATGGTGGATGCTTCTTTGATTGTTTTAGGGATGGATGGTCTCCGCCCACTCTTCGAAAAAACGATAATCCATTCATATGGGTAAGTTGAAAGAAGGTTAGGTGGATAGGGATAGGAACCCCAGGAACTAAATCTGGCAGCTTTTCGTTTATCCCAGATATACAGTGAATGGAGGTACATGTTTCCAAGAGATGTCATAAATTCCTCTAGTTCGGGCAAGACAGTTTTTGTGACTCTTCGATTGAATTTGGTATTCTTACCAGTTAGAAGAATTGGCATGATGTTAATGATTAGCTTGCCATCAGGCACGAGCTTCTTCACGCACTCGCTAAAGACATCACAGATTGATGTGAAATATTCATCAAAGGTTGTAGTTCCCTGTCCAATTCCTTTGTTCTCACCATAATCTTTTAGATTCCAATAAGGAGGTGATGTAACAACGAGATGAACAGATGAGTCTTGCACTTCATCCATACTTGTACTATCACCAATCACGATCTTATGATGAGTCAATTTTGGCTCCTGCCCCCTTTAGCAAGGTCCCAGACTATTATCTGCTCTTTTCGCTTGGTTCTGTTAATTTTATCCCAGAGGCCACTTGCTGTTTTTGTGTATTCCCGTTCGACCACATACGGATTGATCCAAGGAGCAATCTCTGTGAAGAATTCAGATCCCTTGATTAGATTTCCATGAACCAAACGGTCTCCTACAACAAATATAATGAGCGAGTGTTCATGGATTACTTTGTCAATCTCAACCAGCGCTCTCCTCATGTCTTTTCTATAAGTCGAGTGTCTTTGAATGAGCCCTTTCCGGACCAAGGCTCGATCCATATCAAGTATCTCAAGTACAATCTTTGAGTAGTAGCCTGTGTAGTCCAGAGCATCAAAATATGGAGGGCTCGTGTATACAATATCTATTGAATTCTCCTCAATGATTTCAGATATCTGACGTGAGTCATAAGTATGAATCTGTGCTGGAGGTCCAACATTCAAGAACTCTAGGTGCTTCTTTGCCTTTCTATGGAAAGTCGAGTAGAAGTCAATCTTACGAAGTGGGAGATTGATACGACCTATTGAAGTGGAGGTCCATAACCACCCATTGCATGCTCGTGCGGCAACACAAATTGCTCCATAGAGTGCAGAAAGAAGATAAGATGGAAAAGTAGTTGAAACTTGGACCATCCTCATGATTTGGTCTGCTGTATCTGGATGAAAGAACTTAGCAGGTGCAGTAGGCATTCTTGGGAAACTGGTTTGCGATTGAGCAGCAGATATTGCTGAAGACAGAGTATCAAGAACTAATTCTGCATCAATAAGTTCAGTCTTCCCTCTAGCAATTATACACGCAAGAGGATTGTTATCAACGCCAATGGCTCTCATTCCATGTGCTTGAGCTTCATAAACGATTGTGCCAGTTCCACAAAAAGGGTCCAGAAGAACAGCAGTTGATGGGAGTTGTGAGATGACATGTGCTGCATCTATTGCAGACATCTTCCCTCGATAGGGGTAGATGCCATGAATAGATTTTGGATTACTGACTTTGCTAAAATGATTCAAAGTGATTTTTGGGCTTGATTCACAGAGAACTCCATTGCGAACTCTTGGCTCCTGCATAGTACTTCTACCTAGACAATACTTCACTAAAAATCTGCCCAGTTGTTTAGGACATCATGAAGTTAAATATCTCTACATGTTTCGCATCCAGTGCGAGGTCTCAAGCCTAGTCTTCGCATGATTTTACCACCCGGTAAATCTGAGGTTTCATCTTTAGCCGAAACCGTGTTAATTGGGATATTGCGGCGACCAATTTGTTTGAAGCCATAGGTCATGACAAGTAGCAGAGAAGGAGTATTTTCCTCAAACACCTCACAGTATACTTCTTCGACTCCAGATTTGAGAAAGTAGGTTGTAGCACGTTTAATCAAAGCAGTGGCAATTCCACGCCGTCGTCGAGCGGGATGTACGCCAATTCCAGTGATCTCACCATAGTTTGAATCTTCCTTTTTCTCAACAAAACAAGCGATAAAGCCCACGAGCGTACCAGCCATCTTTGCCACAAATATACCTTCAGGGTCAAGCTTTTTCGCCTCATCTGGGGTCAAAGCACAGAAGGGGTCAGGAGCAGCAAGAAAGCATCTATTGTAGAGCTGTGTGAATTCACCAACTTCATTCAAATCAAGATTTTCAATCTTAATATAAGTTGGAGTTTCTTTTCCAGTCCACCGGTCCTCTGCAAGTTTGAGGGCTTCTTGAGCGTCAGCTTTCAGTATTAGGTATGATCTCACATCAGTCTTAGGTTGGAAGTTAGAGTTACCAGTAGCCATTGTCAACACCAAACTTTTGCTCCCAAGTGACTTCTACTTTGATTGTTCCATCATATCGATTGACATGACCACAGCATCAAGTGACTTTGCTATCGCTTCGACAAGTAGGGGGTTTTGTTCTCCAGTTTTTTCTTCCTCATGGGCTTGTTCAGTCTTCTGTGCTCCATGAAGGTTGCCATCACATGAAAGAATTGCTGCCGCCGCAAGACCACGAGTCTGAGCAAACGTAAATAGAAGCGAGGATTCCATCTCAACACTCTTCACTTTTGCTCTTGTCCATAGGTCTAGCTGGTTGAGCGATGGGTTCACATAGTAAATGTCTGAGGTCCAATTGATGCCAGCATGCACGCGTTCCGGTGGAAGAAGTTTCTTGATACTATCATAGAGTGCGATGAACCATTGGGGAGATGCTACTGCTGGATATTCCATTGGAGCATAGTTGAGGCTAGCACGTTCATCTCGTACACACGCTGTCGGTACAACTACATCACCAGTCTTCACTGATGGGTCGATGCCTCCACAACTTCCTAGACGGATGATTATTTCGCATCCAAGTTTGGCAAGCTCTTCAATACAAATATGAGTTGAAGCGACACCCATGCCAGTTCCTGAGATAGTCACAGGTATCCCTTGTGGTGTAAAAGCACGGTAAGTGACAAGTCCTCGATATCTTGAGACCTCTTCTGGGTCTTTCATTCTAGCTGCAATCACAGGCACACGGTCTGGATTGCCTGTAATAATCACATGTTTCTCTACATCTCCGTCTCCAACTCTGAGATGAGGTTGAATTCGTGTCTTCAATGGAATCACCTGATTTGAATCAACATCCAACACTTACTTTTACACTGTTCGGTTTTATGGATTCATAAACAAGTAAGGAATACCAGCAATTCTTGCCAGAATACAATCCATGCATACCCACTGTCCACTAATGAGAAAACTTCTTTCAAATCGGGGTGTGGTCGTGTCGCAAACATTACATCGTCGTAATTCGGTTGTATAGTTCTCTGTGAGGAACACTAATAATAGAGACAGAAGTTTTGTGTTCTGCTGCTGAATTAACATCTAAGATCACATCCTTAGTATGGTGAAGATCTTTCCTTATTAGACCCACAGAACAATTTTCTAATAGTGCATATTTCTTAACTTAAGTTACGAGCTTCTGAAATTCAAGAAGGAGGTCAATAGCTTTTGAGTCAAGAGTTCAGATATTTCTGTTATCGCTGTGGTGGAGAGAACAGATTAGAGCTTCCTATGCCCAATGCACCAGAATACCATCATACTCACCTTACCTGCGCGAACTGTGGTGATAAGACAAACATAATTGTAAGCCATTGCCCGAGTTGTACTCGTTATGTGTACTGGATCAATGATATGTCCATTCCAGAGCTCGTTGGGGGTTTTGCTAAGTATATGGTTCACAATATGCAAGCGCTCATAGACAAGGCCGCCATCCAAGGGGCTTCCATAAGTATTGATACCCCAGACATATACCCAATCAATGCTACCTGCCCCTGTGGTGAACAAATTTCTGTCGAGATATCGATTCCAGACTTAGATTGACCAATTCAATCCTCATTACTCTTTCAGGCTTGACTTTGTATACCATGCACATACATTGTTGAGTGGACAAACACTACACTTGGGATTCTGTCTTAGACATGTTGTAGCAACGAGATCTATTATACCCCAATATAGCTTGGAATCATGCGAACCCCCAAACTTAGCTACAAAGTCCCAAGCTCTGACGTCAGAGGGTCCGGAGAATTCCATTTCAAAGACTCGAGAGAGAAAATGAATTACATTACCATCAACTAAGGGTATAGCATCACCAAAAGCGAATATTTTGACAGCAGATGCAATATAATATCCCACACCAGGAAGTGATTGAAGGGCTTCAAGTGATGTTGGAATTTTACCATCATAATCGTTCACAATAATAGATGCTGCCTGCCTGAGTTGTTTTGCTCTAGTTGATTGAAGCCCAATAGAAACTAATGAACGCGCGATTGATGATTCGCGAGTTCTCGCAAGATGCTCAGGGGTACCATAACAGTTTATGAAGTCAACATAGATTCTTGATACTGCAGCAGCTGTCGTTCTTCGGAGAAGCATTTCTCCAATTAGAATGTGATAGGGGTTTTTGGTGTTTCTCCACGGAAAATTGCGACCTTTCTGATTATACCAATTAATTACTAGCTCTCGTACGAGAGCATATTTCTTATTATCACCATGCATTCAAATTCCTCACTCTTTATTGAGGAGGTCTGTAAGTAGCTTTGGAATTTTCAAAGGTGAATCTAGTATAGTCACTCGTTCCATCTCTCTAAGGCGTTGGACATTCTCTAAATCAATTCTACGAGGCTTAATTGAAAATATTTCACCATTGGGTCCAACTGTTTGTACTTCTTCATCAACTTGATCAACAGGATAAAGCACCACGGGTGTAGTTCCCTTCAATGTCTGAGCAACAGCATTAGTAATTAGAGTATCAGCAATTCCATGTGCAATCTTGGCGGTCGAGTTGGCAGTTAAGGGAGCTACGATAAGAGCGTCATACTTTCCTATCTGAAGAGGACCTGCGATGAAGGGCACGTTTGCGTTGGATTCTTTCATGACTTTCGAGAATGATGCGTTCAGCTCATCCCATAGACCATAAAGTCTAAGCATCTGTTCCCCAGACTTTGAAATAATTACTGTAAGACGAATGTCCTTATCTTCCTCAAGTTGTTTCATCGTCTGGATTATTTCATGGATTAGGTCGCCAGACCCGGTGATTCCCCAGATTATTCGCACCAATGTAATCAACATTGACTATTCGCACTCTCAGAAATAAATATCCCCTAACAAAAGGTGGATATTTGAGAGGAAATTGTATTGCAATAGACTGGGTTGATTGAGATGAGCAGCTCGTTTGAGGTCAGTATTGGAATAACAACACATATGGGTGTAAGCGCAACAAGCTGGATTGCGCAAAATGCTGATTCACTTGGGGCAAAGAGTATTTGGGTTGGCGAAGATATTGCGTTAGGACAGGAAGCTTTTGTTCTGACTGCAGCAACATTGCTCCAATCAAAGAACGTGCGAGTAGGTACAGGGATAATTCCAGTTACAGTTCACAATATTTCTACACTTGCTCGGACGGGTGTGACATTAGAGGAGGTAGGAGCTGGCAGGTTCGCATATGGTCTTGGGATTGGAGGTATTCAAGACTTAGAAAAACATGGAATTCATATCAAGAGACCAGTCACTGAACTTCGCAAGGTTGTGGAAACTCTTAGAAGACTATGGGTGGGAGAAAAAGATGATACCAATAGTGAGCTGTTTTCGTTACGAGGATTTAGCCTTGAGTTAGCTAATCCAATTAATATTCCAATTTTCTTGGGAGTGAGGGGACCTCAAATGCTGAATCTATCTGGTGAAATCGCTGATGGAGTTATTTTGTCAGGACCATTTGACTATCTTCGTTACGCGATTGAGATGGTTAATAGTGCCGCAAAAAATGTGGGAAGGGAAGAGAACGAGGTTGAGAAAGTAATTTGGGTTCCAACAATTCCAACCTTTAAAGGCATAGAGGAAAAAGTAGCTCAGAGAGTTGTCGCTCTAGTAATCGCTGACACACCTGATGCTGTTCTTGATATGCTCTCAGTGGATAGAGAAAAAGTGAATCAGATTAGAGAGATTGTTGCTTCATCTAGTCCAAAAGAGGGGGCGGAGTTTGTAGATGATGAGCTACTTGATGTCTTCTCAATAAGTGGTACGAGAGAGCATATGGTTGATCGATTTCAGAATTTATCTGAAATCGGTGCTACTGAAGTTGTGGTTGGACCTCCATTCTCAGGAGATTGGAGAGAAGCACTAGTCGAGATTTTTGAAGAAGCTGATTCTAGGAGGAAAACAGCATGAGGTGGGGAGTTGCACTTAATGTTAGAAATACGCTGTCAGACACTTTGCAAAAGGCAGAAACTGCTGATCAGGGTGGAATTGATCAGATTTGGGTAACCGACTTCCCAGCAGCTCGATATGCACCAGCTGTTGCAGCCGCAATTGCTGAAAGAACAAACCAATGTAGAATTGGCGTTGGTTTAGTAAGTCCTCTTTTATACTCAACCACGCAGATTGTGCAATTTATGTCAACATTGATTGATAACTATGGCAATCGTTTCGATTTGCTACTTGGTCCTGGAGACAGACACGCACTTGCTAATATTGGAGTTTCATTTTCTCCAGTGCTCGTAGTTGAAAAAATCAAGAATACTCTGACAGAGATAAAACATAGACTGGCAAGTGCAGGATATAGAAGTTCAGTTCTTTTTGGAGCTCAAGGTCCAAGCATGCTCAAAATATCTTTGCATGCAGATGGAGTCCTTCTAAACTATTCAGACATTGAAATGGTATCTTGGGCATTAGGTCAGATTACGAAGAGAACTCCAAAAGATTTTCAGCTTGGTATCTTTCCTCCAACATTTGTGGGTGACTGCGAGGATATCGAGAAGATTCAAGGAGTAGCAATCTCAGCAGCAATGGTAGCTATTGGATTAAGTAGTGTTGTGAGTGAATCATTTGGCCTTCGCAATCAGATAAAGGCAGCTAGGGATTTACTGAAAAAGCGAGGTCGTGTAGATTCAGATATTATTAATACACTGGGGAAAGAAGTCCTCCAGAGGTTTGCTTTTTGCGGATCTATTGAACAGCTCATTGATTATGTGATGGCTTTAGAAGAGCTTAATATTTCGTCAGTTGTTTTTGGACCTCCACAAGGAACCAGGAAAAACGGTGTGGACATTCTAGTAGAAGCAAAATCAAGGTTCTGAAGAGAGCTAGGGAGGGAGGTAGTGCCGAAGGTCAACATCTTCGGGTTTCACAGACCAGACACCATTTTCATAGACCCAATTCCTAGTTAGGTCTATAGTGGACCTAGAGCCACGCTGACTTATTGTCATGATAGGTTGAACTATGTCTACACCACTCATTTGTTGAAGAGCCCGAAATACTTGATAGTACTCTACCTGATGACTTGCTGGTACACTAGTCCAAACAATTATACCACGTGCCGAGAGATAATACATTGTCGACGGGAAGGTGACTATTGTTGAGAGAATCCGATCTCTCCACGCCTCATTGCAGACGATTTCGAAGCAGAAATTGGATGATAGTCCAAGGCCAGATGTCGTAATATATGGAAGAATCAGAGAACGGTTGTTGAGTTTGTGAATGACATGAGCAACACGGCGAGGATCAATAGTCCATCCATATGTAGATAGGGTTTTGCTGATTTTACTTGGAGGAGCTCGTACATCGAGCTGAAGTTGTGTCCCAACAGCTAATTCCACTTCACCAAATTCAGATTGTACGCCTTTGCACATAACTAATACTGGCAGTTTCTCAATATCCTGCATCTCTTCTTCAAAGGGAGACTCGATGACTCTAGCTAGAGTCCACTGACCATCTTCGAAAAGAGAGAGATTTAATCTTGCACCTGACCCCGTCTGATAATGAAGACTAGAATAGTCAAAGTAGGTCTTTGATACCGATCTTATTGAATCATGAAAGGCTGACAGATTTCGTTTCAGATTGGGGATCATGAAACTTACATATCCAAGTTCAGTCATTGTGGTCTTGAGAAGAGTCTTCGTGAACCTATATTCAGCAAATCCTTGTTCCACCTCAGCC
>JAEORO010000129.1 GCA_016840855.1 Candidatus Thorarchaeota archaeon
AAGAAGAGATTATTGATTATCTCACTGACAAAGTCAAGCCCTACGCTGTTCCGAGATCTGTGGAATTTCGCGATGAGCTACCGCTGACGCTTATTATGAAGCTCCACAAGAAAGTGCTAAGGGATGAAGAACTCGCAAAACTGAACTAATCCTATTTTAGGCTAGTTATCTAAAAACCATCGTTGGAGAAACTATCCTCAAAAGAGGAACAATGTGCTAAGAAGTAACAACTTCATAGATTTCTGAGATTTTCTCCGTTAAGATATGCTGCAACCCTGTTGGTAGACCCAAAAAGGAGATACACTAAGGCGACACCTAATGGAATTAGATATAGAATAACGATGACAGCCACTCTATGAGAAACTGTTGCTACAGGTGGATAGACTAGTGTGAAGAGTGTGATGAGAAAACCTGATGTCGCAAGAGCTATGAACTGTGGAATGAGTTCACCCCAAGGTGCAGCTACAAATGAGAGTAAAGCAATTACGACTAGCTTAGTCCTCCAATTCTTCATTGTGTTGAGAGATTCTTTTACGTAGTCAACATCGTTCTTCCCCAACTTAGAGTCATCTTGATTCCTTATCCATGCTAAAAGACCATAGGATGCTTTTACATCGTCTGATGTCCTGATAAGAAAGACTGCAATAATGAGAACTATAATTGATGCTCCTAGGAAAGCGAACAATCTGTAAAATATCACAACAACTGTAGCTGTTGTTGGGAAGATTAGTGCCCCTATGATAAAGAATCCAATAACTGTCCTGTCATTGATGAAATTGCGGATTGAGATTCCTGCCTTGGATTCTTTTCCTTGAATAATATACTCCGAAACCCATTGACGAGATATACAATGTACATACTCACGTTCAAGTGACCTTTCAGCCTTGCCATCATCAAACTTTGATTTTATGTTCAGAAACAATGCCCTGAAACCTGTAATTCTCCAATGCCAAAGACATGCTAGTCCAATGCAAAGTAGACCGAGCCCTATCAATGATGCAAACATAAACAGTGGAGTTCCACCTCCATCAGCGATTTTTCCAAAATTACAATATTAAACAAATCAAAATGAGTTTTTGGTTTCTTGACTTCATTAGATTGTGTCACATTGTTGTTTGCGAAGAGGGGTTTTCGAAATCTACATAGATAGCGGAGACTCTCTTTAAAGCATGCTAAAATTCATCGTAGGGTACAATCTTGAGGAGTTCAAAAAGTACTACAGTACATTGAGGGACCTTCATGAATTCTACATAAATCGGACACTTCGAGATCCAAGAGAATTCAAGCTGGGTGATGATGAGAGGTTTCATGTTGAGAATGACAATAGGCATCTAATCATCTGGACAAATTCAACTGAGATTGTTGGCCACTGTATATGGCATGAAACAAACACCGATGAGATGACTCCAGGGGATCCAAGGGATGATGATGACAAAGAAACTCTAAGAAATCTCTTTGGTGGGCAAAAGGAGAATCTAGTTGAACTGCACGAGCTTTGGTTGCAGACAAAACACAGGAGAAAGGGTTATGGTCACCAGTTCTTTGACTTCTTTGAGAGCTTCGCGGCGCGGAGTGGATTCGATGGTATCATTCACTATTCTGACCATCCAGCAGTCATAGCTATCTGCAGAAAACGTGGCTATAAAGAAGCGTTCCTTGAGAGTTCAAGGTGGTATGTCTTTGTCATTCAGGGTCCTATAATCAAATAGACTAATTACAAACTTCATACCATGGGTAGACCCAAGAGAAATAGGAGGTTCTGTTGTGGCCGAAGAAACAATAAGATTGAACCGGGACTTTCTTGGGAAAGAGTATCATTCCGGTCCTCAGCTCATAGAACCGGATAGCATTCGAAAATATGCACTCGCAACTAATGAGAAGAATCCTAGGTATTTGAGTACGAAATCTGATGCGGATCTTGTACCACCACCTCTCTACCCTGTAGTGTTCTTACCAGGAATCCTTGATCAACTTGTTAATGATGCAGAACAGATGCAACTAGACATTTTGAGAGTGGTCCATGCTGAGCACCAGATGGTCTGGAAGGATAGGTTTAGAGTTGGAGACCAAGTCTATACCACTGCAAAAATTGTCAATATCGAAAAACGTGGGACAAACGAGATTCTAGACCTACAGATACAATGCAAGCGAGAAGATGTCATAGCAATGGAGATGAACTATAGACTATTGGTCAGGGGTAAGAAAAAGGAAGGAGAAGAAAAACCCTCTAAGGAGTCTTTTGCATCTGAAAAGGGTGTAGTCCTCGTGAATCAAAAATCGACGGTCACTGCAGATCAAGGTCTTAGATATGCAGAAGCATCTGGAGATCATAATCCGATTCACAAGAGTGATGAGATTGCGCAAAGTGTCGGACTTCCCAGAGCTATCCTTCATGGATTGTGTACGATGGCACTCGCTTCCCAGGCGATTGTTGATGGACTCCTCAAAGGAGACCCAACGCGCATGAAGAGTATGAGTGTTCGTTTCTCACAGCCAGTTTTATTGAACCAAACTCTTACCACTGAGGTATATGACAGAGGTGAGAGCAAAGAAGGATTGAAGGTTGTTCACTTCGAAACCAAAGATGAAAAAGGTGTTCCAGTCCTAGTCTTAGGAACCGCAGAGTTTATTGAATGAGGACCAGTTGTTGTCCAGATAGACTGATTACATAGTTTATTTACTCGCACCAACGCAGAAAAAACAGTCATCCCAGAGAGGTGATTTAGTTCTATGACAGAGTCATTTAGAGTGATGCAGATTGGATTCGGGTCACTTGGTCGCCATATTTCCAGTACTATTTTGAAACGAGAAAACCTTGAACTGGTGTCAGTGGTTGATGCCAATCCAGACTTGGTTGGAAAATCAATCAAGGTGTTGCTTCAGAGTGAAGTTGCCAGTGAGATTTCGTTAACTGATGATCTAAAGGGGGCTCTGAAGAATGTCCCAGCGGATGTTGCTTTAGTTGCAACCTCCTCATCCATTAAAACTGTCTTTCCAACCATAGAAGCATGTCTTGAGTCAGGTTTGGATGTGGTCTCAATTTGCGAAGAACTCTCATTTCCATATCAGAAGAGTCCAAGCATCGCAAAGAATCTAGATCAAATAGCTAAGAAGTATGGTAAGACGGTCGTCGGAACTGGTATCAATCCAGGATATCTGATGGACCTGCTTCCGATTGTTCTCACAGGCCCTTGTCAGACTGTTAATACAATTCATGTGACCCGTCATATGAACTCAAGTCACAGGAGACCCTCCTTCCAGAAAAAGATTGGAACTGGAATGACAAAAGAGGAGTTCAGAAAGAACATCGATGAGGGAAGAATCACCGGACATGTTGGACTTGTCGAGTCAATCCAGATGATTGATGCCGCATTAAACCTAGGCTTGGATGAAATCGAGGAACTGCCACCAGAGGCAATCATTGCAAAGAAGCGAGTCACAAACTCCTTCACAACAATCGGAAAAGGAGATGTCCTCGGTCTCAAAAGTGTAGGTGTAGGCAGAAAGAATGGAATGCAAATCGTAACACTTGATTTTCAAGCATATGCAGAAGCATCACCACAATATGATGAAGTAATAATAGATGGCATCCCGAAAATGCATCAGAGAATAGAGGGGGGAGTTCAAGGAGACCAGGGTACAATTGGGATGCTACTCAACCTGATCCCTATTGTGATCAACGAGGAACCAGGTCTCAAGACGATGAAAGACCTACCAGTTCCAAGAAACACCTCACGATTTTGGAAAGAGAACTAAAGCGGAGGAAGATAAAATGCTCGAGAAATACAATGCAAGGACTCCTAAGTCTGAAACGCTTTGGAAGAAGGCGGTGACGCTATTTCCAGGCGGAGTGAGTCACAACATCCGGGATTTTGGTATGCCTGGATGTAATTCATACCCACCTTACATCAGTCATGGTCAGGGAGCACACATATGGGATGTTGATGGAAATGAGTACATCGATTGGTGGATGACGCACTACTCACTTCTTCTTGGACATAACGACCCCAGAGTGAAGGAAGCAATAATAGATCAAATTGAAGCAGGGCATCATTTTGGGACTCCAACAGAGTCCGAGGTCAAGTATGGCGAGAAACTCAAAGAAGCAGTACCTGTACTTGAGAAGATGCGATTCACATCTACTGGTGGCGAGTCCACCATGTATGCAGTACGGCTAGCCAGGTCGTTCGCGAAAAGAAAACTAGTGGGCAAGTCCTTGGGCGGATGGCACGGAGGGAATGATGCACTCACCTATCACATGAGTCATCCATATTCTGATGATCCTTTCTATAATGGTGTGTCATTTGACTACAACAACAGAGAGAGTTTTGATCAGATGCTGAAAAAGCATGGAAAGAACCTAGCGGCTGTAATCATTGAACCTGTGATTGGTGCAGGTGGTGGTATACCACCAGAGAAAGACATGCTCGTGTATATGCGTGAAGAAACTGAGTCTCGCGACATTCTTCTGATCTTTGACGAGATCATCACTGGATTTAGACTAAGGTATGGTACAGCTGGTGATGGTCTCTTCGGAGCTAAACCAGACTTACTTACACTTGGTAAAGCAGCAGCAGGTGGAATGCCTCTTGGAGTTTATGGCGGTCGTGAAGATGTCATGGCATTAGCTATCCCGGGTGCTCAAGGCGGTCGATGGGTTGGTGGTGGAACATTCTCAAGTCATCCTCTATCTATGGTTGCGGGTTTAGCGGTTCTTAAGCGTCTACGAGAGTTGAAAGACAAGTATCAATGGTTGAACAGGATGGGCGACTCCTTTAGACAGCGGCTGAATGAGATGCTACAGGAAATGAGAGCGCCACTCATTGGAACTGGCTATGGTTCGATCAATTTCATCAGCCATCTAACCTCAGTATTGAGTGAGCCTCCGAAGACACCAGGACAGCTTGGAGCTCTATTTGATCACAAGAAACAGGACTTATTCCAAGGCCAACTTATGCAGGAGGGCATATTTGGCTACCATGGACTTGGAGCGCTTTCATTTGTACATACAGAGGAAGATATCGAGAAGACTCTTGAAGGAATCTCCAACGCTGTCAAAAATATGAGTCAAATATAGGATTGATCATATTTTCAATATGAAAGTCTAAATATTGTAGCCTCTGCAGATTCAAATCTAGTTCAATGATAGAGAGCGAGAAGGGGTTTCCCTGAATATTTGTATGAAATATCTCCTAAGATCCATGGTCCATTCCATTGCTGCAATAACCATGGATACTGAAATGTATCCTCGTATTTCGATGGATTCCATTGATACTCAATAGTTGTTTCTTTTCCATCTCTTGTAAGTGAATAAGTGGCATAGATGACTGAGTGGTCTAAATGCCAGAGATATGCGAAACATGTGATATTTTCCCACTCAACGGTGTCAACAATCACATTGGACATGAAACGACCCTGTTTTCTGCCTTGAATCCAGTAGTAACCATTCGACCCCGCAGCAAATAGAATGCCATTCGCTTCATCACTACCAGCTCGAAGAGATTCTTCAAGGAGGAAATGATCATCTCCAAGGAGCTTCACTGCCTCGTGAACAAGTTCATCGTGGATTGGTTGGTCTCTCAAAATTGTGTTCAAGTCAAGAACTGCATTGTGTGTCAGGCTCTCAGGCATCCGTTTCAGGTAGGAGTAATCAAGCGATGATGACCATCCTCTCGCAAAGTCATCAGAGCTCCGAATCTCGTTTATCAAATCAGAACAGCAGCTCATTGTAGATTTGAAGTGTCTATTGGTATCCATCTTGTTAGACCCACGGTCTCCTCTAGGTGCAATGACCTCAAAAGTCCTAGATTCTCGAGTTTGGCGACCATACTGATCTAAAACAATGGCTGAACCATCGAATCTGTCTGTGGTTTTCGGTTCAAATCGGAGGATGCAATCATAGGGAATCACTCTTTCGATTCGATATTCAGACTTACACCACTCACGGAGGAAGACGATTCGCCGATTGGATAAGACAAAGAAGCCATTCCGAGTTTCACAAGCGATGATAACCCTTTCATTTGGTAAAAGATATTGGTGAGCAGTCTCGAATTTCTTGATTGCTGAGTGTTGGAGACCTTCAATACTATTGGTCACTCACAGACCTCCTGTAGCACGTTTCAATACAGTCATGGGGTTCTTTTTGGATTTGAACCACGCTTCAGGATTCTCGTCTTGGAGTTTCTCTTTGAAGGGACCATCGTGTATCTTAATATGACCGGATTTCTCTACCTCAATGAACTCCATCCAAGGATTCTCTTGGAGCGCTTTCACAAGTTTCTCTACACCTCTGGGAGGGTTCTTGACTGCATTATCAATCACCGCTCGACATTCTTCGCACATATAGAAAAAGCCAGGAAGTTTCACTAAGACCTGAGTATGCCTTTTGTCACCACGGGTGGTCTTCTTATTAACATGAAATAATCCTAGGATTGCATGACGCGGATGAGCACTCAGAGGTACATCTGTTCCGCATGACAAACAAGCTTTTGGCCATCTAAGAGCAATCACATCTTCGCGATTCTTTTTGTCTGCGAACTTGTACATTTGAAACCGCCAATTTTGGGATATACAAAGCACGAAATATTCGATATGGTCTATCTATTGCGTAGAGATTCTGATTTATTTGTCTAATTTAATGAATTGGACTGGGAGTCGCGATGGATAGTAAGCAGAAATCAGTGATTGTACTTGTAATTGTCATTCTACTATTTTCGGGCATCGCAATTGCAATTACCTCATTTCTGAACAACCAAAACATGGAGAACAATGTCATCCTGACAAAGATCGGACAAATTGATACAGGAGGAGGAACTGCAGACGTGAAGGTGGTCGGGGATATCGCATATGTTATTGACAAGAATGAACCCACACCGGGTGGACTAGTTCTTGTCAATGTGAGTGATCCCACGAATCCAAGTGAGCTTTCCTCCATTCACGATGGCGGACTACCCAACAAGGTAGATGTTGCAGATAACTTTGCTTTCGTTGCAGATATATTTGAAGGACTGGAGATAATCAACGTAAGTGATCCAACAAGCCCGAGTGAAGTTGGTGAGTATACCGGAAGTGGTGAGATTTACGATGTACAGGTAGTTGAAAATATCGCTTTCATTGCTGATTGGAACAACGGTTTAGTGATTCTCAATGTTTCAGACCCTACTACCCCAGCATATCTCTCGAGTTACCCCATTCTAGGAGCCTGTCATCAATTACATGTTGTTGATAATCTTGCCTTTATTTTAGATCATAGGAATTATAATACTGGCGTGAAAGTGTTGAATGTCAGTAACCCATTGAGTCCATTCTTAGTTGGGAGCTACATGCCAGATGATGAACTCTGGAATCCGTTTATCCATGGCGACTACATGTATGCATGTAACCATGAAGCAGACGGTGGTGAATTACTAATTCTGGATGTGAGTAGTCCGTCTGACATAAATCATACAAGCATATTTGATCCAGGTGGTACAATCTTTGCAGTACATGTGGAGGGGACCACCGTCTATGCAGCGGACTATCAACTTGGACTTTTGGTGGTTGATGTCGGCGACGTAGAGAATCCTACAATGATTGGAAGGTTCTATGATGGAGGTGGATCAATCAACCTAGATGTCGTCGGAGATCTTGTCTATGTCGCTGACAGAAATGGTGGTTTGGAGATAATTCAGGTTTCAATGGTGACATGAAGCATCCTAAATTCAAGAGAGTCAATCATCAAGTCTTTTATGAGTCTAGGTCATCAAAACTTGGGACTCGTCATGCGGTCATATAGGTCTCTACCAACACTAAAAGTAACAACCAGTGAAACCTTTAGCGAGAATGATTTCATCGCTGTTGAAACAGCTCTGGAAGTTAGACTGAATAAAGAGTTCATTGCCGCCTTTGTCTGCAGTCCGGGCATGGAAAAGGAGCTCGCAATCGGATACCTGCTCTCCACAGGAATAGTCAGCTCGTTCGAAGACATCGCTGATGTAAGATACTCTAGCCATCGGTGTTTCATCAAGACCAGAGATGGGGCGTCAGTAAATACACAGAGAGGTTTCTCACAGATTCGACGATTCATTGGAACTGAATGCAGTGCTCCTGAGGTGTTGAGAGAACTCAGAACAGCAGAAGGAGTTCCAGTGATTAATAAAACCATGAAGATTGAACTGGAATCGCTTTTTGGAATAGCAGGAAAGCTGCGTGACTTGCAGATTAGTAGAAAAAAAACTGGAGCTTTCCATGGAGCACTGATTTACAATCATGCTGCTGATGAGTATGTCTTTGCGGAAGATTTGGGACGGCACAATGCTGTGGATAAGACAATTGGACAGGCTGCACACCAGGGCTTTGATCTTACCGAGTGTATGGTCTTTACTTCTGGACGCCTTACTGCAGATATTGTGAGTAAATGCGCGTGGACCTCTATTCCATTATTAGTATCGTTTGCAGTATCCACTGACGCAGGCGTGAAGTTTGCAGAACGAGCGAACCTTACTCTCGCGGGTGCGTTCAAGGGTCGGAGTTTGAGAGTGTATAATCAAGGAGCGTGTAGAATAGTAAGTTCTGTTGATTGATTGGAAAAGAACACATAGGTGTTTCATCCTCATTACCGCGTCTCACAAATTAGATCATATCTAATCCGATGCTTTTCTAAAGTTATGTTGGGCAATGGCAAGGAACTCGTTGCCTTCAACAATATAGTAAGTACGACTTACATATCCACCATAACTTATCAGACTGTGTTCAAAGATGGTTCCATTTTCGAAACGATGGGCAAATATTGACTTTGAGATGAACTTACGATTCAACCCCCATTGTTCATGAAGTCCATTGATTTGGGCAATCTGGACCTCCATCACATCTTTGCTGTCAGGTTTCTTGGAGATCTTGTCAATTCGCTGTTCATCAGTGATTTGAAAACCACCTCTCTTTAGAAGATAAGATAACACAGTTTGTACAAGCTCATCTCTTCTGTCAGACCTAATAGTACCTTCGTCTCTATCCAAAATTCCGCTCCCTATGACTCTAACCCCAGGAGTTAACGAGCGTTCCTTCCTGCGTCTAGCGATGATTGCACTCTCACGCACAGCCTTCGCTCGTTTTCGGGCTTGTTCCTTCTTTCGTTCCAATCCAACATTGTTCTTAGTGTAATTAGGATCTGACAGGGTTCAAAACCTCCTGAGCGGGTTTGATGCAAAATACAACCGAAGATAATTCTTGTCTATCGAGCGGTTTTACAATGGATTTTTGCGAAGACCATAGTCTTGATTAAAAAAGATTATGAATCATGAGTCATAATATAGAGCTCAGAGCTTAGAGCTTTTAGGGATGAATGGTAATGCCAGAATATAAGCATGAACATTTGACTGGTGAAATGCCGGGTAGCCATAGGAATCAAATGATCTTGATGATTGTGTTTTTTGGCGTGTGGATTGTAGACTCCTTTGTATTCAGAGTCACGACATTTCTATGGAGCTTCGATTATTGGTGGCTTTTCGTTGTGACTGGAGCTGTAATCATCGTGCTAGCAGCATATCTCATGGACACCTCTCACAAGGATCTCTTTGATGCCCATGTGCAGGGACTGGCAACCACAGGTGTTTTTGGCCATGTGCGTCATCCAATGTATCTCGGAACACATCTATTCTATCTTGGGCTTGCTGTTGTGACATTCTCTCTTGTTTCGATAGTAATGTGGGTGATTATCTTCGCATTCTACAATATGCTTGCAAATTATGAGGAGAGGCAATTAGAGGAGCGGTTTGGAAGTCAGTTCCTAGAGTACAAAAGGAATGTGAGAAAATGGATTCCAATTTAGCATGAGCTACTGTCTATGTTCTTTTGCTAGCTTTCCATATTTCTGAGACTTCAATTTACAAGACTCAGCTTTCTCAACAACACCTTCGGCTTGATAAATCCGCGATAGGAGAGAGTATACAGTCCTGAGACCTGCATAATTCTCTATACCACTAAGCACGCTCAACGCCTTATTTGCAACTTCCTCAGCTTGACTGTATAAGCTCTTGCCAAGTAATATGTTCGCTCTAACGATTAGAGTCCATCCATAGACCTGAATCACATCTTCATCTTCAGACTCATACTGGGTTTGCAATATGATGTCTGTGAAATGGGCTTCAGCCTCAGGAAACATGCCAGAATTTAGTAGAGCTACGCCAAGAGCTAGTTTGGATCGAAGAACTTGCACGCTGTCTCCTGATTCCTTCGCGAGTTTCAAAACCCCTTCTGCTCTTTCAATCGAGCCTTCGGATCTATCAAGACTCTCTAGCGCATCATTGATTCGCATAAGACAGTATGAGAGGACCCTTTTTTGTTCCTTTTCGGTTTCTCCGTTAAGACCCTCTAATGATTCTAAATCGTTCTTAGCTTGTTCATAGTTTCTAAGTGCCTTTTCGTAGTTCTCATTATCTAGACTAATCCACATTGTTTCCTCAATGAACTCCTCAATTTCCCGAATTTTACGAATTTTATCCTCTAGACTGTCCATGCTACATCATCCTTTCTCTTCGATTCTAGATTCAGATGGAATTGATGTCTATTCTCCTATAATCTTGATGAGGACGCGTTTGGACCGTCGACCATCAAACTCGCCATAGAAGATTGCTTCCCAAGGTCCTAGGTCAAGGCGTCCACTCGTAATAGCGATGACAACCTCCCGTCCCATGATTTGCCGCTTATGATGCGCATCTCCATTGTCCTCTCCGGTCCGGTTGTGCTTGTATCGACTGATAGGCTCATGAGGGGCAATCTCCTCGAGCCATAGTTTATAGTCGTCGTGAAGCCCACTCTCATTGTCATTGATGAAGACACTGGCTGTGATATGCATGGCATTTACCAGACAGAGGCCTTCTTTGACACCACTCTCTCTTACTGCATCCTGAACATCAGGAGTAATATGAACGAATTCCATCCGAGTAGGTACATTGAAGGTCAGGTATTTTGTGTGGCTTTTCATGATGTCTTCATCTTGAAAGGATGGTAAAAAGTTTGTCAACATCAGCTGTCCGAGAGGAGATATGAATGACCAGAATACACTAGAAATCTGTGACTCTCAACTCTTTCTCAGATTCAATTGCATCCTCGGGGCAGTTCCTGCTACAAACTCCACATCCATAACACTTCACAGGATTAATTCTTGCAATTCCCAGCTTAGAATCGAGGTGGATCGCTCCAAATGGACAAACTTGCACGCATACCCCACAACCCGTACACTTCTGTTCATTGATTTCCGTCAGATAATGGCTCTTATGAAATGGCTCGGAAATTCCAAGTCGGAGGCGGTGCAAGTATGGATGACATACATCCATATCACAATTGCACACCATTCCTACATACGGGACACCAAGTGCAGAAACTGCATGAACTATAGGTGCATCGTTTGCCATGTTAACAACGATGTCACTAGCTTCGTCAGGGGTGAGATATTCATGTTTTCCGCCAAGGTAATCAGGAAATTGTCGAGTATACAAACTAGTGAATGCCACCCCAAAACAATGAAGCATCTTCTCTTTACCTAGGGCACTGTGTCGACAGATGCAGGGAAACCGAACGACTGAACGTTCATCCTCTTCTGTTTCGGCACTACACAATTTCAGTATCTCTAATACTTCTCTAGTTGTCACGACTTGGTGATGAAGATATTTCTTGTATCTATCTAAGACTCGTTCTTTCTCGTCTGGTAAAACCGGTCGAGCAATTCTAGACATCATGCTAGAAAATCCATCAGGACCGGAAGGCACATTTCGTGCGAAGTAGGATTCAGCGAAGTCACGTACGAAATCGCTAGTAGCTAGCTCCTTCGAGAGGTTCCTAACATTCAAGAACCATCTCTTACCAGCCCCATGTTGGACACAATACTCGCACATGGATTCCACTTTCTCATTGATACTTCAAAACTGTCTATTACCATTCTAGTGACTAGATTGAATTCACTAATCTATCAGAGTTATTGAATACTCCCCTATGCGTATCTCAAATTGAAATGAAATTCAATGGATCTTAGAGTACACCTGAATCTGGACACAGTTTCTTAAGACCACTCAAATTTTCGAAAAACCAGCGGCAGACCTAGAAGTGTAGATTTGTAGTTACATTATGGAGGACCATGAATGAAGATGCTTTCTTTATCGACTGGATCCCTTGCTCATTTATTGGGGAAGGAATACTACGATTTCGAAGCTATTACGTCACTCATGAACACTATTTACGTACGGTCGAAAATAGATGGTTTTGAGTTTCAGAAAATGGCTGAGTGGGACTCGGTCGGTCCTCCAAGAGATGAGTATAGAGAAGGAAGGCAAGTTGGATTCCGCGCTAGAGCATGGAAATCCGCTTCCAAATACACTCCACAAAGGATTGCACACGCAATAAGGAAAATGGGTATTCCAATCCTATCAGTGCATGCAAATAGAGATACAGGTATTTGTATCTGTTCGGGTGGAATTGGTGATATCAATAGGGGTAAGGAGATAATTCGAGAAACACTTTGGCTATGTAGGGCATTAAAATCTCAAATAGCAGTTTTTCATTACTGGGATACATGGGCAAATCAAATCGATATTGCACTGTTATGTCGTGTATTGGATCAATATCATTCAAGATATCCTAACGTTAAGGCATCTATTGAAAATATACCAACATGTGCTGAACAACTTACACCATTTGAACTTGTCAGCCACTTCAACTCCATTACCTTGGACACACGATGGGCATGTATGTATGATGAGCTTGAGCAATTCTATGACTTAGTTCCTCGAATTGTGAACATACATCTACGAGGCAGGTTGGATGGAAAGCAATGGGTGTTTGATTCATCAAATTGGACCTTTGAACAGATTATCAGCTTGATTAGAAACAAATGGAAGTACTCAGGACTAATTACGCTGGAACCAGAAGGAGGATATCAAAATGCTACCCTTGAAGATCTTGTGGACGCCTTGAAGACACTTAGGAAGAAGCTTGGATATTCTATGAAAAGTAAAATCCAGTAGAGCTACATGACATGATATTCCTTCATGATTAGATGTGTTAACTTAATGAATTATTGATATTTTGGAGCTATGACCTTAAGAGGGTAAATCCTCGGGACGCTGATTCGGTGATCAAGTCAAACAGGAGATTCGTATCATGGGAAACAGGTCCAGTGAACTATCAATTACAGAAAGAGCAGGGAGGATGCTGAATGCGATTCTCAAGGCACTGGAAAAAGAACGTGTGGAAGTGAAAGAGAGAGTTATGATGGCATGTGGGAAGGAATGTGCCAATTTACCTTGTCCACCAAATTGGATGGTAAGCCTCAACACAGTACGTCAGATTGCTCGTCAAACAAGAATTACCGAAGAACGAATCAGCCTACTCAATCAAGAAGTACCTTGGTGTGGAAACTGGACCCTTGAAAATGGTGCGATAACATCAGAGTGCACAGAGTGTGGTTGTTTGCTCGTGCAAGCCAATCTTGTTAATCACAATAGAACATGGTGTGATTGTTCACTAGGTTGGGTAAGGACAATCTTTGAGGTTCTACTTCAGAGTCAGGTCGATGTTGAGCTTGTTTCTTCGATTGGGCGAGGGGATGCGACATGTCAGTATAAAGTAAGGCTTGCTCCAAAATCCATCTATGCATAGAACGAAGATATGAGTCTAAACATGCTTTGATGACAACCGTGGTATACGAATTAAGAGAGAATTGAATAAGACACAATGATTTCCATTATATCTGAAGTCTCAATCCATCGTAGGCAAACCGCAATCCTGGGTTCTGCTTTTCAAGAGCCACCCTCTCAGCGTGATTGAAACCAGCTATCCATCTACTATTTTCCCATCGATGACATGACAAATGAGTTAAGATACAATCCGGGATGCTTGTGGTCTTCCAGAAGTTGATAGCGTCTTGTACTGCGAAATGCCTCCATTCAGTATCTATGGAGTCGAATGTTGCATCAAGAACTAATATGTCAGCACCACCAATCTTCCTGCAGGTATCCTCCGGGGGCAATGCTGTATCTACTAGGTATGCAACTCTGATTTTAGAATTGAATATGATACCAATGCTATGTTCAGTGTGACTGGTCTTCACTATTTCGCAATCAATATCTGGGAACCTGATAATATCACCAGGATGTATTGGATGTAGAATAATTCGTTCTTTCAAGAATGCAAGTTCATGGTCGAAATGGCACGTCAGATTTTCTGGGACATAGACATCTACTGGATCCCAACCACACATTATCTGTGGATACCCAATTGCACCTAGCCCTGCAATGTGGTCATAGTGCCAGTGCGTAATTATGATGTTGTCAATATTTCCAATTCTCTCACGCTCCAGTTGTATCTCCAAATCAGGTCCTGCATCTACTAATGTCACCTCTTCACCTGCAATAGCGATAGATGCTCTTGTCCTGCGCTGTAATGGTGATTGACGTGCTTCATTACATACAACACATTGACAGAAGAAATGGGGAAGTGCAAACGGACCGCCAGATCCTAGGAAAATGAGTTCTTTTGCTCGTTCGGTATCCATATTCATGTGGTAACCGCCTTTACATAATCACTGTTGAATTGAAATTACTGACAGACTCATTAAATCAACTGGTTCCAGCTGAGATTGAAGCTTTCTACCATTTACACCTAACAGCTTAGGCTAATATTGTATTAAGTCCGAACTGTAAACATGATGGTGCGTATAGCGATCCGCAGCAAAGTGAGGTGTGGTTAGGTCATCTTGCTTTGAGCCAGTTATGAAGCCACTCAAAATATTCAGGACTCTGCGTTATCCACTTACCTTCTATTGCTTCATATAAATCGAAGAGTCGAGCTGAGCCAAACGATACAGTATCATGAAGTATCTGGACAGATATTGAGTCTGCAAGATGACGCATCTTATCCAGACCTCTGAAAAACCCAGCAATGTCACTCGTTGAGAGTCTGATTCTCATACCTATTTTTCTAGGTGATTCAAAGTAGGTGTCCAAAGTATATGGTAATTCGTAGAAACAAGTGAGAATCTGTCCCACGGGAGAATTCGACTCGATAAAGCACATTAGAGTTAGTGTATCGCTAAAAGGTGTGAAGATGGGTTTGTGACCTTTAATGACCTCGTGTTCCTGAAGTCTTTGGAACCGTTTTCGAACCTGAGATGTTGAGAGACCCAGCTTGACTGATAGGAGTTTCTGTGTCGCATTACTGTTTTCGTGGAGTATCTTTAGAAGATGCACATCCTTTGAGTCAAACGGAATCTGATCTTCTTCTTCGAAACCTATCTCAACACTAGTCTTCCCACGCTTTAGAATAAAGTCAATCCGATGGTACCATGTATTCCAGTCCCAGTTCCATCTACCGGTAGAGTCAAACTTGGAGAGGTCTAATCCTTTAATTGAGTAGCTCAAGAGGTTAAAGGTCAGATAGTTTGATATCAAGCCTGCGTCTTTAAGTGACTCAAGGATTTTGATATTCGTAGTTGGACTTTCGAGTGGATAAATGATATTCATGAGGTACCCATTCATCTTGCCATAAGTAGATGAGTACCATCCAACGATTGGAGTCTTTGCAAAGAACTCCGTTGGGAATGGTTTCTCACTGGAAGAGAGATCAAGAACAACAATTTGTTCACCAAGACCAATCTTTCTCTCATATGTGAAGTACCTGAATGGTTGTAGATATCCTTGTGCCCTCAACCGTGACAGTCGATATCGAAGGGTTCTTGGTGGAATCTTTAATGTCACGCTCAGCTCCTTCATTGTAGCTTTTGGTCCATATTTATCGAGAGCCCTGACAATTTTCAAGTCCTTCATATCAAATGAGGCCTGACTTTTCGCCAAGTTTTCACATCCTTTCCGTTGAGCTTGAACACACTGACTTTTGCGTGTCAGCCTGCATGAAATACATTTGCATCGCGATTTATTCGCCCATGCTATAACGGCAAGATTCTTATGGCTTTATTGCCGTTATTGATAGTAGACAAATCGGCAATTATTTTACGATTTTATTGCCGGAGTGTGAGAGTGCTGTCAGACGGCGAGTGTTCTGGAAATACACCAAAAAGGTATACCCATCAGCTTGCGATTGAACCTGCTATAACAGGGACTAAGCTTGGACATATACGGAGAGATGAATCGGGTAGGACAAGAGCGAAGTCGTGTATCCAAGATGAGATACTAATCATGCTAAGCGATGTATCCCTCCATGGGTATGGAATATGGAACATCATACTTGAGAGATACCCCGACATGAGGCTCAATACTCTGTACCGGTGGATGAATGATCTGGAGTCGCAAGGTCTAATTGAAGCAAAGATCAAACAGGGTGTTCGTGGGCCGGACAGAAAGGTGTACACACTGACAAATGAGGGACAACAACGCATCAAGCAGTTGACAAGAGATGCACTCAGACTCATGGTTGATATCTATAGAAGATACAGATTGTTCTCTGCACAATATTTCAACAATATTCAACGTACAGCTGATTTGCCAAGCTCCAAGGGTAGAGTATTGATTGCCCCATTCCAGCGATTCCTCGACATTGAGTCTAGTCTGATAAGAAGTCTAGTTGACAACATGGTTGGTAGACCAATAGACTTTGTAGGTCATATACCTGAGATACCCAATAGAAAACCAAGACCACGAATTCTCAAAGGAAGCATTCGAGACCTGCCCGTCAGGAGTGAGATCTATGATGAGGTGTGGCTATGGGGGATGCCAAAAAGAGGAGGTTTCATTCCATCAGTTGATGAATGTAGGCGAGTGTTGGTAAAAGGAGGTGTTCTCTGCCTTGCCATCCCATTTCTTACTACATCAGACTGTGTATCACCGGGATTTGCCACATTCATCACCAACAGTATTGCGCAGGTATTTCCAGAGCTTGAGCTAATGGAACTCAACGAAGTGGCGTCAATCTTGAGTGAGTCCTTTGAAGACACAGGAATGCTTGAATTTGGCATCCATGTAATCTGGGCAAGAAAGTGAACATAGCAATTGGTCCAATCTTGATAGTTGACCATAGCGAGAATATCATGATGATCTTTGATTCAACTTTTCAAGATTGATACTCAAACATCAGACTCATGCAGCTTTTCCCAACAATCAGTCCACCATTGTTGAAATGGACCATCTGCGGATATCGAAATTCCAGTTTCAATTGCGATACTTAGTGGCATATCGTTCTTTACTTCGTCGACTTCAATCTCGACAAGTGCATATCTTTCATCAACTTTCCAAGGGTTATCTATGACCTTCGCTCTACCTTTTGCACTAATGGCAACGTTGGGAGGACATACCAAACAGATCGATACACGTTCATCCCTTATGATATTCGCTAATGTGTCGTGGTACCGATGAATTACAACACGAACAATTTTCGGACTGACTGCATGAAGACTCCCAAATGGGGCGGTGTGTGGTGATCCATCCTCATCAACTGTTGCAAGGACTGTGCTTGGATTAAGTCCCCCATCAGCCTTGCGTAGCACATCAAATATTGTTTCAGGAAGGTCAGTCGATCTTCTCCAGCGTTCCTCAGGCTTTGCAGTTTCCTCAGTCATATATTCACCTCCAGCTCGAGCAGCACTCTAGACATCATAGTACTGCAATTTCTGCTACCAATGTTTTACCTTAATACTATGAGTCCAAAATTGAGAGTATAGTTTGAGGATAATTATATCTCAGGATATTATTGAATTCTTTGAGTCCATCTAGATTTGAAAGCAGTTTGGACTGCCGTGTAGTTTATGGATGCATAATCTCAGCTAAGAATGCAGTCCCAAACATCAACAAGACAGCTACAAGGAGTGTTATGACAATCTCCAAAATCCTGTTTTTCATCTTCAAGAATGGAAATATGAAT
>JAEORO010000002.1 GCA_016840855.1 Candidatus Thorarchaeota archaeon
AGTTTCTCTGCTTGTATGAATAATTCGTAGGCTTTCTTGGTATCCTTCATTGGTGCAGATTCATTTGATTTCTTATCACTTCGTTTGAAAAATCCCAATTAATTTCCAACTCCCGTTGGGCTGTGAACTCAACTATGTCCCTAATATCAATTGTCATAAATGGTTTCAGCCTTAGACTGATTTAGAAAGTGATTTAATAATCTATCATCTATATTATTCATTAGCCCGTTCTGGAATTACGATGTCAGCAAAATCTGCAATTATTCCTTTATCTTTTCAATTAGTCCAAACGCTATTGCAGCATTTATGGGATTATAGTATTCAATCCATTCTGTTATTTTCCCTTCTTGATCAAAAGAGTAAATGGCCAAATAGTCGTTCTCGTAGATACCTTGTCCATTTGATACCTTGAGTTTGCCAGTATGTTTCATTACTATTCTACGTGGATCCTCTAAAGGAAGAATCTCCTCAATCGGAAATCGAATATCATCAAAATTCGAGGCTGCATCTTGTATGGCATTACGAATGTCATTTCGACCGATTGCCTCATATGGAAACATACCTGAATTGAATGGATGAATCCATTTTGCATTTTCGCTGAACAGGTCAGCAAATTCATCAAATCTCCTTTGCTCAAGAAGATTCACAAAGTTGCGTACTGTTTCGATATTTCTTTCTCGTGCAATAATTAAGAGATCACAAATTTGTGATGTTAAGTGATTTTCAAATTTCTCAAAAGATAGATAGTCCCTAAGAATTGATCCATCTTTTAGTTGCAATATCTTATCTACTAGTCCAAATGCTTTTGCAGCAGTGATAGGATTGTTGTATTCAATCCACTCCATTATTTTCCCATTTTCGTCAAAGGAATAGATACCAATGTAGTCATTTTCATAGATACCCTTACCATTTGATTTTCTGAGTTTGCCAGTGTGTTTCATTACTACTCTACGTGGATCCTCTAAAGGAAAAATCTCCTCAATCGGAAATCGAATATCATCAAAATTCGATGCAAAGTTTTGTATTGTATCGCGAATTTCGTTCCGGCCTTCTATAACAGCGGGAAATAGACCTGAACTAAATGGTTGAATCAACTTTGCATTTTCCGAAAAAAGCTCAGCGAATTCATCGATTCGCTTCTGTTCGAAAAATCTAACCAATTTCCGAACAGTTTCAATATTTTCTCCTCTTGTCGCACGTAAGACCATTTGGCTAAGCCAAGTCAAATGAGTTTCAAGTTTTCCAAAAGCTTCATTCCAACCATGAACTGCTCCATCTCTGAATTCTTTTGATGGAAATCCAGTATGATGAAACACCATCATAGTTTTACCATCATGCTCTTCAAGTGTTATCGAAATTTCTGTTTCTGAACTTGGGGCATCAATCCTTGATTGTGTATAGACGATTTTATCGGGCCGATCAATTTCTTTGTACTCACCCGTCATAACAAGTTCTGGACCTTCACCGGATTGCATACCATAACTATACTTTCCACCAACCTTGAGTTTGCCTTCACTAAAGGTAACATCATAATTCTTTGGACTACTCCATTTCTTGATATGACCATGATCAGTGAGAGCATTGAACACCAAACTCTTTGGAACCGTGAATTCTCTAATGATAACTAGTTCATCATCAGTTGAGGTGTTCCGTTCGAGAAGTTCTATAGTCATTATCTTTTCTCCTCGGAAATATGAAATAATGAATTAACTATTGTTAATATTTGATATAAGTCTTTGCTTCTACTTGTAGTCTGCAATTATTCGACTTTAGCAGGTTGTAGAATGATGTCAGCAAAAATGGCATTTGAATTTGCAAATGCGCTTCCTTTTGGATATTTTTGTAAATGACCACTGCTAAGCTGGCTAAGTGACAATAACTTTAACAGCGGACCAACAGCTTTGTCTACTCCAAGGGCACGTGGTCTAGCTTGGATGGGGCACTAGCCTTCTAAGTTAGTAATCCGTGGTTCGGATCCAAGTGAGCCCGCCAATTACACTCCTAGAGGAAGTAAGTATGAATCCAGAATATCCTTCGACTAAGCACTTCATGAAAGGACTAGACCTTAGCCAGGTCTTCTACGAGGAAGCTGTTAGACCTCTCTTAGAATCGGAATTTCCTGATCTTACATATTCAGCAGGTCATTTGGGAGCTGGGTCAGATGTTCTAGGTTTTGATACTGAACAGTCTATAGACCACGATTGGGGACCGAAGTTGTTGATCTTTCTTGGAGAGAAGGACTATGAGAAGCACCAGGAATCTCTACATACTTTTCTCGGTCACAATTTGCCTACCGAGATTCGTGGCTTCCCCATAAACTTCGGTGTCCACGAGGATGGTACTATCGTAATGCAACTATCAGACGATAGACCGCTCAATCACGGAGTCAAGATAGTCACAATCAAGGACTACTTCGAGAGATATCTTACCGTAAATCCACTTGAGAAGATGAATCCAATAGACTGGGTTATTCTCCCTGAGCAACGATTACGAAGTATTGCACAAGGTCGTATCTTCCATGACGGGCTTGGACACCTGCAATCCATTCTTGAGAAACTGTCCTACTATCCTAATGATGTATGGCTGTATCTCTTATCAGCTCAATGGCAGCGAATTGCTCAGGAAGAAGCCTTCATGGGACGGTGCGGACAGGTAGGAGATGAGCTAGGCTCTCGTGTTGTTGGCTCTAGACTGGTATACGACATTATGAAGCTCTGTTTCTTGATGGAGAAGCAGTATGCCCCGTATATCAAATGGTTTGGAACTGGTTTTTCACAGCTCAAGAGTGCAAGTATTTTGACACCAATCCTTATGCGTGTGTTTGAAGCGACTTCATGGAAAGTTCGAGAAGAATACCTTGTGCAAGCATATGAGATTGTGGCAGGTATGCATAATGACATCGGTATTACAGCACCCATGAAAGCCGATGCTTCAAACTTTCACAACCGACCTTTTCTAGTCATTCGAGCTGAAGATTTCGCAGATGCAATCTATGCAACAATCCAAGATGAGGAAGTCCTTTCACTTTCGAAGTTTCTCGGGGGTGTGGATCAGTTTGTCAACTCTACTGATGTACTATCAAAACCAAAACGATATCCGAAACTCAGGAATATGTTCTCTTCATTGTCATTGGAGTACAAAATGTAGATGCTTTCCTCAGTTCCTACATAATTACTGACGAACAATTGCACGTATCATACCAACTAGTTTCTCAACAAATTCATCATCAGCCCCAAAATACTCTGGAAACATTATCTGATATGTCATTAAGGTTCCAATCATCCGTTCAATCAAGTTCTCATGTTTCTTGATGTCAATCGACTCCTCGGGGAACATCTTGGATAAACTATCAATGAATTCAACAAACAGTTTCCAACCCTGATTCATCGAGTCAAGTGATTCGAGTGATTCTACAACATTTTCATACTTGTCAATGTCCGCAAGCATTTCAATTTGCACAGCAGCAAGGAAGTGTCGATCATTGCGCCGCACTTCTAGTACAGCTCGTAAGAGTCTGCTCAAGACTTCATCGAATGTCTTTCCCTGCAATAACTCCTCAGATTTCAATAATGACCCACTTGTTTCGAATGCTTTCTGTTGCATCCTAGATAGCAATTCTGCTAGAATGGATGTCTTTCCACCAGGAAAGTGGTAGTACAGAGTGCCAATGCTAACCTTTGAAAGATAAGCGATATCATTTACATTGAGATTTGTGTATCCCTTCTTGCGAATTGATCTTTCAGCGATCCGCAAAATCCGTTCTCTAGCTTCTGATTTTCTCATCGTGATTATCATCTTCACGCGTTGTCATATAAATCTTTGAGTTCGAGTCGGAATCGAAAATCCTTTAAGTGGAAAATGTGTAATAGAATTCGAGTCGAACTCGATAAAAAGAGTGGTTAGAATGAAAAAATTGAGTAGAAAAGAAGTTGCTGAGCTAGGACTCTATGATTTCCTAGGGTATATTGACGCATTTGATTCTCCCTATATAGGAGGACTTGCTGGAACTCGCAGTTTGATTAAGCGTCTGGAGATCCCAGAAGATGAGAATTTCCGTGTGCTTGAGGTTGGATGCGCGTCAGGATTCACAAGCTGTATGATTGCAAAAGAGTATGGGTGCCAAGTAACAGGGATTGATATCTCCGAGGTCCTGATCTCAAAGGCTCAGGATAGAGCAGATAGAATGGGATTAACAAATGTTCGTTTTCAGGTAGCAGATGCCACACAACTTCCATTTGATGATAATTCATTTGACGCAGTATTTGGAGTAGCTCTAGTAGCGCTCATCCCTCTGAAGGTAGAAGTACTACATGAACTCATGAGGGCCATAAAGCCAGGTGGTTCGATTGGAACATTAGATCTCTTTGCAAAGAGTGATGCGAAAAAGGAGATTGTTGATTCCTTCAGTACTACTATGAAGACACTTCTTGAATATGATGTGGCAATCTTGGATATTGAGAAATGGAGAATTATCTTTGAGAAATTAGAACTTGATGACATTCATGTCGAAGCGAACTACAATGATGTTCTTCTAACCACAAGACCACGTTCAGGCACAATAAAAGCTACGATGAAGATGCTCTATCACATGGTAATCAATGGTGCAGTAAGAAAACGCATGATGAAATTGATGAGTCTAAGAAAGACAGCCACCATGAAAGATAATGAAGGATTCGAGCATGTTGGATATCTAGTATTTACAGGTCGAAAATCAAATTCTTTCAATTAGATGGACAAAAATTCATTGTAAAAAGAGAAGAACCTCGAAGAACGGATCGGTTGATTTTGGTTCTTCGAAGTTTCTTTACTAATTGATATTATTGGCTTTGTTAATCTTTCGATGCAGTGAATACGCCCCATATTTACATTGCAACAGAAAATTAATTATCGTTTAGTGATTCAATAAGGGAATAGAAATATTTCGCTTCCTTGGTTTTATATAATCGATACCACGCCTCAAGTGTTTCTGGTTTCATTAAATTGGTTTTTTTTATTATTTCGTAGGAAAATTCTAATGGACACAGTCCGCTTGCTGTTATTAGATTGTCGTCTACAACCACTGGTTGTTCTAAATAATAATTAGCTCCTGAATATTCAGAGGCAAACATCTCTAGAAATCCTTTACCATTGCTGGTATGTTTTCTGCCATCTAATACCCCTTTTCTTGCTAGAGCAACAGTAGCTCCGCAAATTGCCCCAACAATAATATTTCTAGTTAAAAGGTCAGGAACAATATCGATTACTTTTGTATTATTCTCTTCTTCCCAGGTGTCAGCCCCAGGTAAAATCAAAATATCTCCCTCATTAAATTCAATATTATCAATACATTCATCTGGAGTAATACTAATTCCTCCCATTGTTTTTGCGGACTCAGTAGTATTTCCAATTTTGATTAACTCTATAGGTGGCTTTGTTTTATCAAAATATCTACCGCTGTTCAATTCAGAGGTAATATATGCAATTTCCCAATCTGCCAATGTGTTTAGTATGTATAGATATGCTTTCATTTTATTATCTCCTTTTCACGTTATTCTCTTCCTCGTCGTTATCAAAGACAACTAAGTAGAATCGCCTCCCTGCTTCGGCCACGTCCATGCATACCAGATGATTAATACTGTAAGAATCGATTCTACAGTCCCATAGATTAGATATCCAACGCTGAATGACATAAACGCCATAGCCGCCATGCTGACACCAATCAGAGTATAGACCATGCCTACGATTATGTTTAACCTGCGATTTGCTTTCACCTTGAGTACCAATGAAAGGAATATCATGAGAATTGGAGGTACCATGATCCCAGCACTTGCTGCCAAGAAGAAATCATCTATAGCCATACCTCCAATTTCTCCTGCTAATATTTCCGCTAGATGTCCCGGAACAAAGAAGGCTAGAACATCTGCATAAAGATAGCAAAACATTGCTCCTACCCATAATCCTGCAAGCTTTATCTTAATGTCTTCCAATGGATCTCCTCCTTCATTCTTGACTTAAGGATGTCAAGACCTCTTGATTGAAACCCTTGACTATCAGCCAGACTCCTATTGCTATTTCGAAGAACATGGTAGGAAGCTCTAGGAACAAGGAGATGTCAGTGATTCCAAAGAGTCCAAGGAATGAACTGGCAAATCCCATTAGAGTGACAATGAGTCCAAACACTCCAAGCCACTTAGGAACCAATGTAGTTCTGAAAAAGATGTAGCAATACATGAAAGCTCCAGCATTAAACGCAAAAGTCGCAAGGACCCCTGTCATCTCATTCATACTGAGAAAGGTGTGAACTAAAATCTGATAGGTTGTATCAGCAGGAGATCCAGCTGCAACATATGCGTTACTTGCAATAAGCACTGCAATAAATAATAGGGCTCCAACACTAAAGAGAGCGGTCTCTATCAGACGAAAACCAACAGCAGACAGCGCTATTGACTCATTATACTTCTTGAGAACTGGATAGAGAAATATCGCAATGTTGGCCGTGATGAGAGCCATAGAGAAGAATAGTAGTGAACCAATTAGAATACCTGTCTCATTCTGAGAGAAGAATGCTACATTTGTCTCCGCTTGTTGATATTCGCCTAGAAAGATGGCGCCTACTATTCCCACTACTATTGCTAGTAGCCACATTAATCCTGCAACTTGTGCATTAAGTTTGTATGATTCGGTTTTACTCATGTGAACACCTCATATGGTACACTATTAGTCCACTTTCAAGGGCCATTTGAATGCAAACCAAATTATCAGAATCAAGCAAACGAATTCTATACCAGCAAGTACAATGTAATAGGCTGTAATTGTGTTTAGAAATGTTGCAAACAGTATCACGATCTGGAAAATTCCGATAACGATGTTAAGTGGACGATTCACCTTTGGCATCAATACCAAGGATAGGATTACCATGAGAATTGGGAGCGCCATCATTATTGCCATTGCTAACAGCATCTCCTGAGTCAATGGTACACCTGCAATTTCTCCTGCTAGAATTTCAGCCAAATTCCCAGGTGAATAGAATCCCAAAACATCTGCATATGAATAACAGAACATCAAGGTTATCCATAAAGCAGAGAGTTTGATCTTTACATTAATTTTGAAATCTTCGAAAGTATTCGAGTTCATTTTTTGTTTCTCCTTTTCACGCTCCATCTACTTTCACAGATGGGAACGAGTATAATATTATACAACATAGCATATAAATATTTACATAGAGTTCAATATTGTAAGATTTGTATAATTTTGTTATTGATGTAAAAATATATAAGCTCTGAAGACACATGATATAGTGAAATGGCATCAGATAAGACACCTAAGAAAAAGAAACTCAGAGTTAGAAAAAAAGAGAAGACCAGACAAGCAATCCTAGCAGCTGCAGAAGAATTCTTCTCGAAAAAACCGATGAACGAAGTTAGTCTAGAAGAAATCGCGGAAGCTGCATTTGTGAGTAGAACTACATTATACAATTACTTCAAAAACAAGGATGCCATTTTCTTCGGACTTGGTATCGAGAAATTTGAAGACTTGATTAATCGATATGGAGAGAATTATTCTGATGATTTGTCTGGATTTGAACAAGTCATACAGCTTTGTGAAATTGCCTTTTCTGCAGCTCAACACAATCCTCTGACACATGAAATAATTCGAGAATTCTATAAACGCATACAGTATCATAATATATCACTGAACGAATTACATGGAAAAATTAGGAAAGCTCAACTGAGCGATGCAAAATATCGCGTGCGAACTCCACAATATGAAACATTGCTTGAGGAATTTGAAGAACCTTACTTGATTGAGTTCTATATCAGAATAGAAAGAAATACTGTTCTATGGATCAATGCAGTCAAAAAGGGAAAAGTAGATGGAACGATAACAAATGACCTTACCGCTGATCAGATTGTTGAATTCATGTACATGTTATTGATGGGTATAGAAGATGAAATGAAACTACGAGAATCAACTCTCGATAGGATAGGACTTGATAGTACAACTATTGATGAAAATGTCTTGGGTCTAATTGCCTCATTTTTGAAGCAAATGTGAGTTGCAGATAAAGTCCAGAACTCACCTAATACTCTGCTTCAACAATAACTGCGGTTCCATAGGCTGAAAAGACAGTTGCGGTTCCTGCGAGGATATCACTGGTTTCAAAATCTGCCCCGATGACAGCATTTGCACCCATCTGTTGCGCATTTGCTTTTAGTCTATCTAATGCCTCTGCCTTTGATCTTTCACATTCTTCTGTATAGGAGTGTACCTCGCCGCCAAAGATACCACTTATTCCAGCGGAAATCTTTCCACCTACACCTCTTGTTCGAACTGTAAGTCCATGAACTGACCCAAGTACACGAACAACCCTATAGCCTGGAAGATGTGGAAGTGTTACTACCAAAATTCCTTCTGTCATGCCTTGAGATAGGTTTGTGGGAATATAAAGTTCAGGAGAGCCAAATAGCTGAGCAAACAGTCATACTCTGCTAGTTTTCTCTATAGACGTTTATAACAAATATGAGTGTCAATAGAGGAAATAGAAAGTTTGAAACTGCTGCCCACCATTGAAACAGAGGGCTATGCCAGTTCGGATCTCTTTTACTAATTCCCCTCGTACTCATAATCCTCTTCTGCCTAACTGTCAACTATTGTGATAATTACATTACCCTTCTTGCGACCCGTTTCAACATATCTGTGAGCTTCAGCAGCTTGATCAAGAGGGAATCTTCGATCAATCGCAACTCTTAGTTTACCTTCCTCTATGAGATTCTTAATGAAGAGCAAATCATCAGTTGTTTCCTCCACGATTTTGGATACTGTTTTCTTACTGCTTGTTAGATTGTGCACTCGTGCTCTTATGCTTCTAAGTATTCCATAAGTAACAAAGAGATAGATTCCTCCATTTTTTAATGACCTTACACTACCTGAAAACGGACTTGTTCCAATGGTATCAAAAATGATATCGTATATTTCGCCACTTTTGGTGAAGTCTTCTTTTTTGTAATCAACAATCTTATCAGCTCCCATAGATCTCACTAGATCGATTTTTGTGGTGCTACAAACCCCTGTCACTTCTGCTCCGAAGTACTTGGCAAGCTGAACTGTAAACAAACCTACTCCACCAGAGGCACCATAGATAAGGATTTTCTGGCCCCTCTGGATATTTGTCATTCTCAGAAAATACAATGCAGATAGTGCACCTTGCTGGACAGCAGCTGCTTCGTCATAAGTCATATTGATTGGTTTCGTTGCCATTACACTTTCTTCTTGAAGACAAATGTATTCGGCATATGCCCCCATCCTCATCCCAAGATAAGCAAAGATCTGATCACCTATGTTGAACGAAGTAACATCTTTTCCGACTGCTTCAATATCCCCAGCCAGCTCAGTCCCAAGTAGAGTATCCTTCGGAAACCTGATACCCGTTACTAGTCGCATTAGGAACCTGAACATACGGCTACTACTTCGAATCCAACAGTCAAATTTGGTTACAGTTGCCGCATGAATCTTCACTAATACTTCGTTCTCTTTTGGAATTGGTTTGTCAATCATTTTGGTCTGAAGGACTTCAGGAGGTCCAAATCTTCTGCAGACTGCTGCTTTCATTTTAGAGTTCATTTCAAAGCAACTTCTTAATTTTGCGCAACTCAATTAGTTAAGCACTGTAATTGCTACATTTCCTTTCTTACGTCCAGTTTCAACATACCTTGTGGCTTCGATGATATCCTCAAGTGGAAACGTCCTATCAATGACAGGCTTTAGATGTCCAGCTTCAATTAGCTCTCGGAATAGCACCAAGTTATCGAGAGCACCTGTAGCTGTTCCACCTAGAATTCTCTTGTTGCCTTTCTTAGGCGCAAATTTTGCCTGAACACTGCGTCTCATCATATGAACAGCATCTAGAAAGACGCCTCCTTCTTTTAGCGCTTTCATGGAACGACGCAATGAAAGCTTGCCCACTGCATCGAAGATAGCGTCATAGGTCACCTCATTTTGAGTGAAGTCTTCTGTCCTGTAGTCTATCAATTTGTCAGCTCCGAGTTCTTTAACCCAATCATGATTTGATGCACTGCAGACAGCTGTGACTTCCGCACCAAAGTACTTTGCAAGTTGGACTCCGTAGGATCCAACGGATGAAGAAGCACCATAGATCAACACTTTCTGTCCCGGTTGGACATTGCCTTGAGTTCTGAGGAAGAACAAAGCTGTGTCCGCACCAACAGGGATGACAGCTGATTCCTCGAAGGTAAGATTGGTTGGTTTATGTGTGATGCCGCCATCATCACTACTACGAGCATCTTCAGGTATA
>JAEORO010000130.1 GCA_016840855.1 Candidatus Thorarchaeota archaeon
GAATCCAAGATATTTCTTCGAGGTAAGAAATTCGTAGCTCCAAGTTATCGCTTCTTTCTTCCAATAATCTCCCAAACTCCAGTTTCCAAGCATCTCAAAAAATGTGAGATGCGTGGTATCGCCGACTCCATCAATGTCTGTTGTGCGAACACATTTCTGGACATTAGTCAAGCGCTTCCCTTCTGGATGGGGTTGCCCTAATAGGTATGGAACTAATGGATGCATACCTGCAGAAGTGAATAACACTGTTGGATCATCCTCAGGGAATAATGATGCAGAAGCTATCACTGAGTGTCCTTTCTCTTTGAAGTATTTCAGGTACATTTCTCTCAGTTCTTGAACTCGCATCATAAATCACCTTATGTAATATCAAACTTGTAAGAGAAGCCAATTCCTGATTGATTTTAATCATTTCGAAGAATACCTGATTTGAGTTCACTCATTTTGCTAAGATTAATCCAGCTGGAGTCATTCGATACTTTCTAAGTCGAGATGTAATCCAAGGATATTGGTCAATCCAATCCAAGAACCGATCGTTTGATACAATGTTTGCATCAAGTTTCTTTGCTAATTGGATTATTCTAATATCATCATTGGTGCCGCGTGGAGCTTCAACGACATTTGCACTCAGCATGAATGCGCTAAGCATACCCGGATTGTCAATCTTATGGACCAATGCAGCAGAAATGACGAAAACTAGATCATAACCTGCACCAGTAAGGCTATGGTATGCCAAAGTCAGATTCTGTGCTTTTGGCTTACCTCGAGGTGATAGACTATGAGCGATATTATTCCCATCTACAACAAGTTTACGTTTCTGAGAGGACTTGCCAGATGCCTGTGAGGTTTGAGACCGATTCTTACATTTCTGAATGTGGATATCTAGAGCGTCCCGGTTGAATAATCGCTCACAATGAGGACATCGAGCTCTCTTTGGCAATGTTCTATTCCTCTACACAATCAGGATTACGAGTTGCGACTTGCAGGTCCGTATAAAGATGAGGATTTGTCACTCATAAGGCTCGATTGACAATATCTAAATCTATTTAATCAAAGGAATTCTATACTATTTGGCGTCCTGTTTCCGCAGTGTCGTCCTCCCGGCGGCCGTAAGACGGGGGCGGGCGCCACCTTCTTTTCTAACATTCGATTTTAGATACTAGCCACCCATTAGATAATTTCAGATAATCACAGCCATCAGGAAGAGCCAAGCTGTCCCAATGAGTAGATGAATGAGTGAGAGTGGTGTGGCAATCTTAGCGAATGCTTTGAAACTTATTCTATCTTTTTCACCTTCAGAAAGTGCGATTACAAGCAAGTTTGCTGGTGCTCCAATAGGGAGAATGTACCCCCCTACATTAACAGCAAAGACAAGAATCGCAGGAAAAACTGGTGTTACGACTGCAAGACTTGCAGCGATGGGTGCTAGTACAACCGATACAGGAATATTGTCAATAACCGCTGAAAGCATTGCCGGAATCCACACAAGAAATCCAACTCCAATTCCTGTGTTCCCTGCTACGATTGAATCCACTGCCGTTCCTATGTCGTCAATAAATCCAACTATACCTAGAGCTCCGACAAGTCCGAAAATTCCAATCAAGAAAAACACTGTATTCCAACTAATCTTGGCCAGAATATCTTCAACTCGTTCTCTAGTCATTATTAACACTAGAAACGCTACTATGATTGCCACAAGGGGTGGTTCAAGTCCTGACCCTTGCCCCCATGTAAATGCTAAAGCCAGAATCCCTATTGCTACGAGTGACAGAAAGAAGTCATTCTTTGACCTAATCATATGTGTTGGTGAAACAACAAAAACCTCATCCACAATATCTTCATCACTATCAGCTAACTGATCTCCGAAAAGCCTGTAAAAGAGCGGCAATGAAACAATAAACAATATGATTGCAAGAGGCATCATCACAACAAAGAGAAGTCCCGCATCAAAGCCAACCACTCCTTCTTCGAGAATCTTGTTGGCGATCACAAGATTAGGGACTGCACCAACAATTGATGGAATGGATGCAAAATTAGCTACAATAGCTTCAGAGATGAGAAACGGTTTGAAATCTATCTCAAGCGCCCTACATACTTCAATTGTCAATGGTCCCATAATCAGTACTGTTGAGGTCGTATCAAATACCAAAGAAATTCCGAAAACAAAGATTATGAATACCGTGAATAGGCGACGCGTGTCCCCTCCCGTAGGTCTAGCAAGGGTCAGAGCAATATATTGGAACATGCCTGAGTGACCAGCTACAGATACAATTGCCATCATTGATGTAATGAAGAGAATAGTTCCCCATTCAACGTGCTCTACAAGTGTGGCAAATGTAGCTCCCATTGGTGTAGTCGCACCTGCAGCAGCATCTATACTGAACACAATCCACAGAACCAGCCCTGCAATCCCCATTCCAACCATGGACATTGCGGCACGATTCACTTTTTCGCTAGATATCATGATGTACGTGCCCATGAATATTAGAAGTATAATTGCGCCCACTGGTTCCTGCATTGAACAATATCACCTTACTATTGGGTCATGCGAATTCATAGGCTCCCAATAATCTTAGCTGTCATGACTACCCCCTTCATTGTAAAATCCTACCAATCACTAAATGCCAAAGAGAAATTGAAGAAGTACAAGATAACCACTTCCTATTGCTAGATGGATTATGCCTAGAATTGTACCAATTTTTACAAATTCCATGAAGGGGATTGGGTCATGTTGCTCCTCTGAAAGACCAATAGCCACCATATTTGCTGGTGATCCTAGTGGTGTAAAGATATACCCCCCTATATTAA
>JAEORO010000131.1 GCA_016840855.1 Candidatus Thorarchaeota archaeon
AAGGGAAGACAAAAAGGGAGCTGGTGGTCGCCATCAATTGGGTCTTGTAGATGGATTTAGGATATAGTGAACGTCTGAACCAGCTTACTAGTCCTGCAAGGGCTAATCCTGATATTATTGAACTCTCGATGTGTGATCCTCCACGTTTTGGCTTTGGACCAGATCCAAGGATTTTGGAATCAATTAATCTCAAGAGTTTTGAACAAGGATACCCTTCCATCAACAAAGAACTAATTGCAGGAATTCGAAAGCGCACTAAAGCCTTCACCGGAGTGTCGGTAGATGATTCCAAGGTTGTTGTCACAAATGGTTGTGGTGGTGCTTTTGGAGTCCTGTCCATTGCTCTACGCGGATGGTCTATCGGCATAGAAACTCCATTTTATTCTCCTGCTTACGAATACTTTAGAAGGACTACCAAGATCTGGTACGCACGATGCACACCTGAGCTCCAATGGAGTTTAGACTTTGACCTTCTTAGGAAAGAATTGGAGCAACGAGAAGGACCTGGGGCAATCTTCGTTGTGAGCCCATCCAACCCGACGGGTCATATACACAGTGAAACTGATTGGCGAAACCTTGTTGACTTAGCTGGGGAGTTTGACCAAATTCTCATTACTGATGAGGTCTATGATGAGATGAGCTACAAACCCTTCACATCCCTGTTGCGCATCTCTAAAGATGTGCCAGTGATTTACATGCATGGTTTCAGCAAAGTCTGGAGGGCTCCTGAGATTCGTGTAGGTTTCTTGATCCTCCATGACCCATCTGGCCAAGCAGAAGATGTGTGTAATGAGATACAGAGAGTAACAGATCTCGGATTTGGCGTTAATCCTCTCTCTCAGCTATTTGGTCTGAAGTTACTGGATGAAGATAAAAACTATCGAAAGAAGCTGTTTGATACTATCAAATCCCGAAGGGATGTTCTACATGAAGCAATCACTGAGTCAAACAATCTCAAGAGTATCGAAGCTGCTGGAGCGACGTATCAATTGGTTGAAACGCCATGGAATGATTGGAAAACCTGCTCACGTCTAGCAAGCGAACACAACATACTTGTGACACCAGCAAGCGCTCAGGACCCTTTCATTGGGGACAAGTACTTACGAGTTGTCTTTCTCAATACACCTGAGAATCTAAGACGATTCATAGAGATTCTTGATACTGGTCTTTATTGACCTATTTCATCAAATATCTCATCCCAGCCAAAGACAAGTGGTGCTAACAACACCCACCCAATGAGCACACCCACAAGAATATGGATAAACATGACATTTGCAACAAGGATGTCCACTGTAAAACCTATCAGAAATGATACAATGCCCAAATAGCCCCCAGTCTTGTTTCCTTTTAGAATCAACCAAGAGGTCCCTAATGCAAGAAGTGCACTGATCAAGACTATTGGTCCCCAGAGGAATAACCGAGCTGTCCACTGACCGAAATGATATGCTAGATAACTTCCAGCTACATCATGGAGTATTGCTTCATGACCTGTCTGAATCATTACCCATGCTACGAATGCTCCAACTCCTCCAACAGTGTAGAATATGAACTGGATAGATACAATCTTGGCATTTGGCCATCTCATACAGAGCACTTGCTGAGGTAGGTATTCACTTTTTCCCTAGTTTACTAGCTGCACTATTCTACTTCGATTTTTTAATTTCCAGAACTGTAGGGTGTGCTCTGAATACAAATGATCATGAAGTTTCTTTCCCAAAGAATACTTTGATTGGAATCAAGAGTGCTAGCAGCCAAAGGACTAATCCTGCCACGAATGTTATACTGCTACCTCCGATATACCCAATATAGATTCTATATCCGAGCAGCGTACCCCACAACAAGCCTCCTGTTATGAGAAGTGCAAGCCATGCCCATTTCTCGCCTTTCTGGTAGCCAACATGAGTAATGAACAGCATCGGGATTGATATTGCGAGTATCATGAACCCAATCAATTTCTTTGTGATTATGTAGAACTCCGCGTACACAGGACTCGCGACCAGGTAATCTTGGAAACTTACTCCTGTGTAAAATAGGAAGTCGCTTACAAACATGATCTCTGTTATGAATATCCAAAGGATAGACAATATCAGAGCAAAGATTCCCATTCCTGTCATTAGGATTGAACCAATCTTAAGTGGTTTTTCTGACATTTCTCTCTCCTCCGCGTATCAGATGATTTTGCTCATCTGCACGCAAATCTTGGATTACCATCATAGAACTTGAATGTTTCCTCGGGAGTTCTAGAGAGGTTTTATCTTGCTTCAGGAATATCACCCATTATGCGTGGTGGATGCTTTGCATGACGAGTCCGGAAATGTACGTTCTCAAGATGACACTACGTACGAAGTTACTCATCCTGATATTGACAGTGCTCTTGAGATGTATATTGGTTCTGACGATTTCAGTTACAAGAGTAGAATAGTGGATGGGACTACTCAACACTTGGTCATGCGATTGAAGAAAGGTCGTTGGAAAGTACATCTCAAGATTGGTGACGAAGAGGTCAAGAACTTCGACGATGAAGAGCTGGCAACATTCCTTATCCATCAAGTGAAAATGGACCGCGCAATAAAACGCAGACTTTTTGTAATCATCCTTGTATTTTTGGTGGTTATTGTAAGTGTGGCTCTATATTCAATGATGATCCTAGGTATTGGAACTATTGACGATTTTGAAACCTTTCTGATAGCTGGGGGTGTATCAGTAGCTTTCATTCCCATATTCTGTATCTTAATGAGCGCAGCTGAGAGGTCTGTCGATGACAGTGTCTATGCCATTCATCCAAACTTGATACAGGTTCTTAATAAAATGATGGACCTAAAAGAGAATCCCTATCA